>JAKQXK010000675.1 GCA_029561505.1 Spirochaetota bacterium
TGGTAGCTTGGTCAGCAAGGAGTCCATATCGCTGACCTGGGGCGCAGGTTTAGGCTTGAAGATACTTATTCTCGATAACGCCTTAATAAAAATTGGAATCACTTACCTTAGAAATGACAAACGATCCCGAATCGACAATAATGTATTTCAGATAGAAGACTCTTTAACTTTGTCAACTGGATTCGGAATCTTTTTTTGAGTTAATCTGAAGAACCTGTATTTTTGGAGCAATTCTAACTGCCTGATAATCATCAGTGAAAGTCATATAGCCTGCAAAGACCTTTGCTGAATAGTTTATTTCATCTTCGCACGAATTGGTGATCCGAGTTGTGACCGAGCCATTGGCAATTGCTGCATTGGACGTAAATGCATAGATGGTCACGTTTTCACCTTCTGATGCCGTGTATGTGTAGGGCAAAGTTTTTGCTTCCTTTTTTGAACTCGAATTGATGGAAACGCACAGATCATTAATGCCACTGGGGTTTGAAATGCTAATTTTTGCTTCCTTCCCGAGATTGATGCATGAAATCCCCTGTAATCCAATTACTAAGCAGATCAGGTGTTTGTGAAGTGTTCGCACTTTGGCCTCACCAGCGGTATGTTGAAAGATTCACTCTCCATTCTAACTGTGGAGAATTTGCGTCAGTGAGCCGGCCTATACCAATTGAAGGGGGTATGATGACGTGATTTCTGACGAGCGCATTGGAGTGCCGAAACCCCTGAGCAAGAGTAGTTTCTGATTTGAAGGCTTGCGATACGAAATATACGATTCCGAATCCAATGCCAATGCCAAGGCCGATAATTATCAATGACGTTGAGAGTCTTGAGTCGTAAGAATCACTGGAGCTGTTCGAATTTGTGGAGCTGGAGCTTGAGCAGGCTGCGTAAATTCCAGCTGGTGCTTCGCATTCAGCATGAATCTGATTGGAAAATATAACCACCATTGCGTATGCGATTATTCTGTTCATTACCGCAAGTCTCTCGAATAGACTTTCAGTCAATCACTGTACGGAGTATCAGGCCGCCCAGAAATGTCGCCGTGAGCTCTGAAACCCGACCCGGCGTTCTCGTCTTTGCAGACGGCACGTTTTTTGAGGGCCGGCTTTTCGGCGCGGCGCCGACAGGCAACGGTGCCTTCGGTGAGGCTGTCTTTCAGACGGCAATGTCAGGCTATCAAGAGATTCTGACCGACCCGAGCTACAGCGGCCAGATTGTTTGCTTCACATACCCCTCATTCGGCAACTACGGCATCAACAAAGAAGACTTCGAGTCAAAGAAGGCATGGCTCTCTGGCGTCATCGTGCGTGACCTCTGCGAAATACCCAGTAACTTTCGCTCGACCATGACCGTTGCCGAATTTCTAGCAGAGCAGAGCGTCACCGGTATCACAGGCGTCGACACGCGCGCAGTGGTGCGCAAAATTCGCGAAGGGGGAGCTCAAACCGCAGGCATATTTGCCGGCACAGGGGCCGACGCGGCTCGCCTGGCCTCTCTTGTTTCGGCCCAGCCTTCGATGGATGGCCAGAATCTGGTCAGGGGCTTCGATGGTCGTGACGCCAATGCATTCGTCTCGTCATACCTGCAGATGCAGAAAATTGTCAAAGAGACTCTGACACCGATCGCTGTTCTTGATTTTGGCATCAAATACAATATTCTCAGAGAACTCATACAGCAAGGTTTCTATCCTCAGGTTTTTGCCGGCGACACCCCGCTCGCAGAACAGGGTTTTGACGCGGCGAAATTTCAGGGTTTCTTTTTCAGCAACGGCCCCGGTGACCCTGCCGTTGTCACAAACGGTGTGGCCAATATTCGTGAACTCACGGCAACGGGTAAACCCTGCCTCGGTATCTGTTTGGGGCACCAGATGCTGGCGCTGGCGCTAGGCGCAAAAACATACAAACTCAAATTCGGACACCACGGGGGCAACCAGCCCGTCAAGGCTGACTACCGCAAGCAGGTGATTATTACCTCACAGAACCATGGTTTTGCCGTCGATGAAGCTTCGTTGCGTGCAGTCACCGCGAGCGATGCGCACTTTGAGGTGAACGCCAATGATCTCAGCGCCGAGGGCTTTCGCATCATCGGCGGCCGTTACAAGATTCTGAGCGTGCAATACCACCCCGAGGCAGCACCCGGGCCGCGCGATGCCGCCATCGTCTTTAACGAGTTTCGCTCGCTATTCTGACGTTATTGCAGCCGAATGACGCAGAGCGTCATTCAGATTGCCCCGCCAGCTTTTTGCTTTACAGCAAAGCCTGTGAGTAGGCCCACGTAGAACATGTCTCTCAGCGAAGCTCAGAAAAACGAGCTCATGACCTTGCAAAAACTGGCCCGGCAGTACGAAGGTATCATTCGTACGTCTCGCAACGCCGAACAACAAGGCAAAGCGAAGATTGAGCTAAAGAAAATACGCGACAAGATGGAAGCTATTGCGCCCGGCGGCAGCGGCGACCAGTTCTTGCAGGCGAACCCTGGCACAACGCCTACTTACGGCAAAAAAAAGAGCATTGAAGACATTGGCGACACATACCCGACTCTTGGCAAACTGCCGATGACACGTATCTCGCCGAATTCAGATGAGCTTGAAATCAACGTACTCGGTTCTGTACTGGTTGCGTGGGAAAATACTTTTTATCCAGCGTTGGGCAAAATCAAACTCGATTTCGCCCTGTCTGCCGAACGCGATAGCCATTTTACCGTGCTCGAGAGTCTAAAGCGCCAGATGAAAATTCTGTGCGAGACGATTGAAGACATTCCGCGCGCCGTGCGCGAAGATTCAAAAACCCAGTTGAAAGATATGCGCACGCGCCAGCAGCGCCAGTTCATGTTTGACGGTGGCGCGTTTCTGAAGAAAATTTATGAATTCTGGAAAAGCGTCTACGAAGATATACAGGCAAATGGGCCAAAGTGCTTTAACAAAGATGACCACATTATGGTAGACGCCCGCCTTGAAGTGGCAAACTTCTTTCAAGGTAAGTCGGTACGTGAAACCGCGAGGTTCACCGTAATGTTTTTGCATGAAGCAATCGAAGCGCTGAATCTACCCGATCTGCCGGTCGATAAAAACAAGAACCAGAGGTAACATGGCCGCAAAAAAGAAAGCAAAGGCATCTGTGCCAGCAAAGAAAAAAACTGCAGCCGTAGCCGCAGTAACGGCGCAGGCCGATATCATTCAATTCGGTAAAGCGTGGGAATATTCAGAAAGCATCGAGTCTGCGGCGATTATCAAGATTGCCCCCAAATATAACCTGTTCATCAACGGCAAGTTTGTTGCACCCAAGAGTGGCAAGTACTTCCCGACCATTAACCCTGCCACCGAACAAAAAATCGCCGACGTGGCCGAAGCGGGCGAGGCCGATGTCGATCTCGCAGTCAAAGCAGCTCGCCAGGCATACAATAAGGTCTGGTCGAAACTTCCCGGCAAAGAACGCGCAAAGTACATTTATCGAATCGCACGTCTCATTCAAGACCACGGGCGTGAGCTCGCTGTGCTCGAATCGATCGACGGCGGCAAACCGATTCGCGAATCGCGCGATGTTGACGTGCCGCTTGCAGCCGCGCACTTTTTTTATTATGCCGGCTGGGCAGATAAACTTGATTACGCGTTTCCTGGGCGTACGCTGAAACCTCTGGGTGTAGCCGGCCAGGTTATTCCGTGGAACTTTCCCCTGCTGATGGCCGCATGGAAGCTCGCGCCCGCACTGGCCTGCGGCAACACGGTCGTTTTGAAGCCGGCTGAAACCACGCCGTTGACTTCTCTTTTTCTTGCGCAGATTCTGCAAGAGGCAGAGCTGCCCGACGGAGTCGTGAACATTGTCACAGGCGCCGGCGCAACGGGAGCATCGGTCGTTTCACACAGCGATGTGAATAAAGTAGCCTTCACCGGCTCTACGCTAGTCGGCAAAAAAATACAGCAGGCACTGGCGGGCTCGGGCAAGAAAATGACGCTTGAACTCGGCGGCAAAGCGG
>JAKQXK010000678.1 GCA_029561505.1 Spirochaetota bacterium
GTTGTTCTCGGGTTCAATTTCAAGAACCCGCACAGTCACCTCTTGCCCGACTTCTAGTTTATCTTTTGCGCTGTCGGCTTTGCGCTCCCATGTCAGGTTGCTGCGGTGCAGAAAACCTTCGATGCCCTGCACATTCACGAACACACCCGAGTTCGTGTGCTTCGTCACCACACCCTGAACGCTGTCGCCGATGTGTAGCTTGTTGCCGATGTCTTTCCAGACTGTCGCATTCTGCTCATCTTGAAATATTTTGCGTGAGACGGTGCCTGATTTGCGGCGATCGTTCAGTTCGGTGATTTTGACGAGATACGTCTGGCCAATGATGCTGACTTTTTTCGCACCGCGGTCGCGTGGCCCTAGAAGGCCGACGGCAGTGTGAGGCAGAAACATGAAAACACCTTCGACATTGACCATGTAACCGTCGCGCATTGAACGTTTGACGAGCGCATTTACAGGCACCTGCTTTTCAAATGCTTCTTTGACGACTTCCCAGCCTTTGCGAAGTTCGAGTTCGCGCTTTGAGAGTAAAACGAGACCGGTATCGCGGTCATAAGAGCGCACGAGCGCTTCGACGGTTTCGCCGACGGCGGGTTCGCTGTCAAATTCACGAATGCCGATGCGGCCTTCAGACTTGCCACCCATGTCGATGATCGCAAATTCAGGAGTAATGCTGACGATCTTGCCGCTGACTTCTGCGCCCGAGCGAATATCTGCCACTTCTGTGTCAGTCTTAAAAACGTCTGCCATTGAGACGTTGCTGTCTTGGAAAAGAACCTTACGCGTTGCCATGGAAAACCACCTTATTCACCGGCCGCAATCTGACGCCCGGCTGCCGCGCACCGGTCGTCGGTAAAAATGGCATCCCTGCCATCCGCCGACCCCGTTACATCCGTGCACAACGGATATACGCGAGCATTATATCTGCCACTCGCTCCTGAGTTCGAGACGACGTGTCAATGAAAATGGCCTCAGGGGCAGGTCTCAGCCCCCCAAATTCGCGATTTTCATCGTCACGGTCGCGCGCTTCGATCTGCGCCTGCACTTCAGCGAGCGTTATGCCTGCCTGCTTCTGTTGAAATTCGGCCAGACGCCGCGCTGCCCGGGTGCGGCTATCAGCGGTCAGAAAAAATTTGTACGCCGCACCGGTAAATACCTCTGTACCCATGTCTCTGCCGTCGGCAACGAGTGAAAAGCGGCTGGCAGCCTCGACCAAGACATCGCGCACCCGCTCGCGCAAATAGCGCGCGTCAGCCACCGGCTTAATACGCGACGCGATTTCAGGCGATCGCAGCTCGTCGCCCAGCTCACGCCCTGCCAAATAGACGTGCTGGCGGCCGTCGCTGCCAAATGCTATCTCAAGGGGGATAGCAGAAAGATACGCTTTCAGGTCGCGGTTGCCGTCGATCGCCGTCGCCCAATCGCCACTGCCGCCCAGCTCGCGAAATTTCTCTGAGCCGGCCCAGGTAAACGCTCTGTAGAGGGCGCCTGAATCGATCTGGTTGTAACCCAGCGCCTTCGCAACCATATACGCGACGGTCGACTTGCCCGAACCCGCCGGGCCGTCGATCGTGATCACCTCGATCTTCTTGTGGTCGGGCATTTTGCCCGATGTCACAAACTGCAGCTTCTCATAAAAAGAGGGAAAGCTGGTCTCAATCCATTCTTTGCCGTCAATCTTCAGCTGCCCGCCGCCGACTAAGTTGGCAATTTCAAAAGACATGACGATGCGGTGGTCCATGTGCGGTTCAATGTTGCCGCTGAGCTGACGGTGCGCATCACCCTCGAGCTGCATGCCGTCGTCGAATTCGGTAACGGCGACGCCGCAGGTTCTGAGATTTTTCGCCATAATGCCGATGCGGTCAGACTCTTTGACGCGCAGTTCTTTTGCATCGCGGTAAGAAAAAGAACCCGACGCAAATACCCCGGCGATGGTGAGCACCGGTATCTCGTCGATCAATGCCGGAATGCTCTCTGCTGGCAGAGTTATGCCGTGTAGCCGCGACGAGCGCACCATCACGTCACCGCCCTGTTCACCACACTCGTCGCGCTGCGGCAGAATCTCGATGGCAGCGCCCATGTCTTTGAGTGCCGTGAGGTAACGGTCACGAAACGGGTTCAAGAGCACACCGCACAGCACCAACTCGCTGTCGGGCACAAGGCTTGCCCCCACGGCAAAAAAAGCCGCAGAAGAGATATCTCCCCAAATTTTGTATTCACGAGGCTGAATAACAGCGCCGGCCGGCATACGAATGGTGTTGCCGTCGCGCACGACCTCTGCACCGGCGAAACGCAGCATATTTCCATGTCGCCCGAACAGGAAATCGCCATGGGCCTGCAAAGCGC
>JAKQXK010000680.1 GCA_029561505.1 Spirochaetota bacterium
GGCACCTGACCATTGTCAGAGTCTGAACCCTGGCGGCCGGCAAGTATAACTTTATAATCGGCGCCTTCTATCGCTGATGCGATGGCCTTTGCGATGCCAAAGCTGTCGAGCATCTGGTAGCCGTCGACCTTAACGTGAATCGCGTTATCGGCGCCCATCGCAAACGCTGAGCGCAGCGCGTTCTGTACCGAGTCGTCGCCCACCGCGAGCGCGGTAACGGTACCGCCTGATTTTTCTTTCATGCGGATTGCTTCTTCGAGCGCAATTTCATCATATGGTGAAATTGTCCACTTAATGCCGGCCTCAGATATTTTCCCTGCGGCGACGTTAATTTTTGCCTCTGTGTCGGGCACTTGCTTAATTAAAACCAGTGTATTCATCCGTTACTCCTTTGACTTCTTTTTGCCAATGATCCATGCCCCCCAAAAGGGGGCATGGATCATTGGCTTGTTTCTATGCTGTCTAAGACCCTGTCGAGGCTCTTGATCGAGCGTCTGATATTGCGCAGGTTCAGAGAATAGTGCATCTCTTTGCCCAGCTTTTCAACACGAACGACTTTCGCCTCTTTTAACACGTGCAGGTGGTGAGAAACAGTTGGCCGGCCTACGTTGAAGTAGGCGGCGAGATCGCTCACGCACAGACTGCCGTGTTTACCCAGCAGAACGATGATACCTTGACGGGTTTCATCGGACAATGCCCGCAAGACCTCTGTCTTGAACAGGTATATGTTCTCTGCAGAAACGGTCTTGCGCCTGCGTACAAAGCCGTTAAGCGCATTTTCGTTCTGCATTGCATTCTGCCTGGACCAGCCTCTCGGCAACGCGTCGAAATTCATCGACGCGTTGCCAGTTCTGACGGCCCGAACAAGACGAAAAGGAAAAAGCAAAAGCTTAGGCCGTTACCGCGAAGGTAGCGCGTGAAATCATTTGACGCAGGGCGTCATGCCATGCAACGGGGCAGATGAAATCAGTAAGCAGATATATCCTCATTTTGGGCCTCGCGCTTGCGTTAGCCGCGCCCGCCTGTAAGAAAAAGCCCAGCGGTGGGCGTGAAGCCCAGAAGGCGAGTACAGGCAGCGAGCCACTGGCCTCGGCGTTTGTGCTGAAGGCCGCCATCGCAATACAGGCGACGCCCGAAGCGCGGGCCAAAGCGCTCGTTGCGCTGCCGATCGGCAGTGCGGTTGAAATCTACGCTACGCGCGTCGCCGACCTCAAGACGCCTGATACCGCGTTTTGGTACAAGGTGAAATACTCAGCTGTCGGGGCCGCGGCGCCGGTCGAAGGTTTCATCAGTGAACGCGAAGAGGTGTTGCGCGAAAATCTGCTGGTTTTCAATAAGAAAACTGAAGAACGCGTGACGACAGAAAATGCCGAAGGCGTATCCGTTGAAAAAGTAGGAGTTCCGGGTGTGATGGCGACAACCTCGGTGAATCTGCGCAAATCACCCGCAATAAATGGTGCAGTGATTCGCCAGCTGAAGAACGGTGAAGTGCTGAAGGTGCTGGCCGTTTCGGCTTCGACTGTAGAAATTGATAAGCGTCGGGCCGAATGGTACCTGGTTTCTGATGCACAAGGCCAGACAGGCTACTGTTTCGGCGGGTACATGCTTGCCGGGTTATACGATGAACTCGCCGAGCTTCAGGGCGTCGGCTTTCGTTTTATCCATGGCTGGGCGACCGTGACAGTCAAGAATGCTAAGGCGCTGCGCGCACCGGTTGGCACCGATACCTTTAATCTGAGTACTCTTCCCATGGCCCAGTCAGATAAGCCATCGAGTGACCTGAAACAAGGTGAGATCTTGCAGATCGATGGTGAGACAACAAAATCTACCGACAGATACAGAGTTCTGGTGCGTTTTGAGGCAGAACCTGAATTTTTTATTCAGCGCTATTATTACATCGCGAAATCAGACGTGAAGTTCACAGGTGACTACTTCTCGATCTCGACCAAGAAGCCTCACAAGATTGATATGGCACTCGCAAAAGATGTGAACACCTACCTTAAGGGAGACGTCAATCTGCAGTGTACCCGGGTATTGCCTTTCGAGGGTGGTAGTGAAAGCGAAAAGCGCAGCTTCTTCGCTATTCAGACCGCGCGCGGTCACGCAACAAGTATTTCAGAAGAAAACGGAAAAATATCGTGCTGGGGAACAAACGAACACGACTCGCTTCTCGTCGAGCGCAAAGACGGAAAAAACGTCTTCATGGGATCTCTCGGCAGGGGAGAACTCAATTTCACCGATTTGGACGGTGACGGAATTCCCGAAGTGCTGGCCGAAAGTTATCACGGACGTGCAGGCAAGACACTCTCAGTGAGCCGGCTGAACGAAGGCAGGCTGGTTGAGGGTTTTCGCTCAGATGCGAGCGGCGAATCGTGCGTGTCAGTTGATTTCAAGGGAAAATATCTCGTCATCGAACGGCACATGGGCGACGAGGCATCTGAGGGAGAAAGCGACTACTGTAACCAGTCGCTTTCAGCCATGCTCAAATCAAACAAAAGTATTGTATTGAGCGCACAAAACCGCGAGTTTCCGGCTTATATGCAGTTCGATGGCGCGAAATTTCAAAAGATTGAAAAACCCGCTGATCTGCCCGCAGACCCGGGTTAACCTTTCGCGTCTGCCCCCGAAACCTGGGGCAGTCGGTGCGTCTCGCGCTTGATCAAGGGCCGCGTGATGCGTGGTGAAAGCCGCGTTGTCATCGTGTTCATCTGGTTCAGGTAATCGATGTAGAGTTCGGTAATCACCTCGCGCGAAGCGGCAGGCCAAGCCAAAGCATATTCGCGCATCGAGACGTAGTCGAGTTGCGGCGGTGGCAGCGTCTCTTCGCGCACGCGGCGCTTCAGGGGCAATGTGCTGCTTCTGGCCGCGCCAGCGATGGGCTCAAAATAGTGCCGCAGCTCTAATTCTTCTGCTATTTTGCCGCCGGGGTCGATGACACGCACCCTCAGGGTTCTGAAGAGATCTCCCGTCGGAAAGCTATGCCCTATGCCCAATGCGAATATTCTGAGTGTGATAGACCCAGGTGAGGTGCGTGAAACTTCTACGCGCAGGTCTTGGCGCAGCCGCTCGATTGCGTGCCCGCCTGGAAACCGGTGCGATGCCTCGGTGTACGCGAAAAGGTGGCAGCCGCCGCAGCTAACGTTGCCATAAAAAGCCGAACTACGGTATTCGCTGACTGTGTTCTGCATCGGCTGGTCAGTGTAATGCAACGCATGCCCCTCGCGCATCGCCGTCGCCGCAGTCGGAAAATTAAATTCATGGCAGCCTTCGCAAAAGCGTTCATCACCCAGTCGGTGATCAATGGTGTATTCGTGGGCTGTGGCCTTTTTCGGCAGATTTTTCGCCAGAATCTTGCCCGAGCGCACGTGGCAAACCAGGCATGAAACACCTTCTTCTTCATGAAACGGTTTACTTTCAGCGCCCGTCAAGCGCAGCGGTGCATGGCAGTTGATGCACCATGGTGAAGGTTCGCGCTCGTGGCTTTCGCGGTAGAGTTCGTTCGTCAGCGCGACCCTGTGGCGCGACAGATTCCAGTTGCGGTAAGCCGTTTCATGGCATGGCGCGCAGTCTTTTGAGCTCTGCATTCGCCTACCATTCTTCGGGTGCAGCGCAAAGTCAGCCTCAGCAAACACAACCGGAAAAAGCCCTTTGGTAAACAGCGCACCTGCCTGTTTATCTTTATAACACGCAGTGGCGGCGGTAATTAAGCACCAGATGAGCAGGTGGCGTGGCAGCATGCCCCTTCTAACGGCCTATCACGATAAGGCCGTGCCGATTTGCGTGATCGATGAATTCTGCTGGCCTCACCACCAGGGTGTGCTCGGCCTCTATCACCAGCGCCTGCATGCCATTATCACGCATCGTGTCGAGCGTGCGCATGCCGACTGCCGGCAGGTCGAAGCGCGGGTCTTGTGAAGTTTTTGCGGTTTTACAAACAACACCGCCAGTGCGCAAGGATGCGTCAGGTTCGCTCTGCGCACGATGCGCATCTGTGAGCGATCTGGTGCGCAAGGACGCGTTAGGTTCGCTCTGCGCACGATGCGCATCTGTGAGCGACGCGGTGCTTGCGTACCCGCGAATGATATCTCCGGCGCGCCTGATCGCGGCATCGGTGCCCTCAATCGCCTCGACGGCAAGCACCATTTTTTGAAACACCACTGCCGTCTGCCCGATGTCCAGGCTGCCGATTTTTTTGCTGAGGCTATAGCCAAATTCGATGTCTTCGATGAGCGAAGCGGATATAGGCTTCTTCTGCGTCAACTCACCGACGGGCAAAAAGCAGCCGTCGAGTAACGCCTTTTGCGGCAGAATTTCGATCTGCATCGCAGCAAGCGCGCGCGCGAACTCGTGAAACAGGGTGTCGTCGCGACGGTCTGCCGCGGCCGCGTAAATCGCTTCGGCAGCCGCATCGCGCCGCACGTCTTGAAGCAAGCGCTGCTTTTCAACTTTGCCGAGAAGAATTGTGTGGGTGATCTTGTCGGCTTTCAGATGCGCAAAGGTCTGCGCGACTGTTCCGAGCGACACCTGACGAATCACGACATCTTTGTCAGAGGCAAGTTCAGCGTGCAGATCTGCTTCGGTAATGTGGTAGACGGTGAAGGGAATTTGCTGCGCGCGTGCGTTTCTCACCGCAATCAGCGGCAATTCGCCGGCGCCCGCGAAAATCGCAAGATGTTGATCGGTTGGTCTCACCAACCGATCAACTTAATGAAAAGTAATCGAGCGACTGGTAGCCGCCTTTTACCTGCTTCGCGTATTGCATGAGCAGGTCGTTCAGCAGCGTCGAGGC
>JAKQXK010000695.1 GCA_029561505.1 Spirochaetota bacterium
TCTCAGCCGAAGATACAACGCCCGATGCCGTGAACTTCATGGCGAAATTTGGCAGGGGGCTGATCTGCGTGCCCGTCACCGCAGCGCGCGCCAAAGACCTTAACCTGCAACCAATGGTAAAGCGCAACGAAGACGTGCGCCGCACGGCTTTCACGGTAAGCGTCGACGCAAAAGAAAAGACATCCACCGGTATTTCTGCGCACGACCGCTATTTTACGATCAAGAAACTTGCCGACCCTGCCTCACGCTCGCGCGACTTCATGCGCCCTGGCCATATTTTTCCGCTGGTGGCGCGCGATGGCGGGGTGCTGGTGCGCGCGGGTCACACCGAAGCTGCAGTCGACCTGTGCCGGCTAACGGGTAAACAGCCCGTCGGTGTCATCTGCGAAATCATGAACAGCGACGGCACAATGGCGCGCATGCCCGACCTGATGAAATTTGCGCGCGAGCACAAGCTGCCGATTCTCACCATCGAAGCGCTCATTGAATACCGACGCCGCAGCGAGCAGACAGTGTCACTCGTGCAGAAGGGCAAACTCAAGACGCGTTGGGGCGAGTTCAACGCATATTACTTCAGCTCAGCTACCGATGATAACGTGCACGTGGCACTGACACTCGGCAAAGTCGGGGGAGCTACCCCCGTTCTGGTTCGGGTGCACCGCGAAGATGTTCTTGCCGATGTCTTTCAGAGCCCGACCCGCAAAAACTACATGGATATCGACAGCTCAATGCAATCGCTGCTCAAGGCGAAAAAGGGTGTGTTCATCTTTCTTGGGCAAAAATCTTCACAGATATTCACGGGCGATGCCGGCAGCAATGATTCTAATCTGCGGCAATATGGCATTGGCGCACAGATTCTGGGCCATCTGGGCGTAAAAAAAATTCGGCTTCTTACCAATAACCCGCGCCGTATCGTGGGGCTCGACGCCTTCGGTCTCGAAATCGTCGAGACAGTCGCGCGCTGATGCTCTCTCGAATCGCGCATTTTCTGCGCATGATCAGGTTTTCGCATACCCTGTTTGCCCTACCGTTCGCGATAGCACAACTGGCCGTTATCGCGGCGCGCCACACTGAGGGCGTGCGCGTCACATGGCAGAATGCCCTGTTGATTGTCGTGGCTTTCACGGCGATGCGCAGCTTCGCTATGGCGGCAAACCGGCTGATCGACCGTGAGATCGACGCACGCAACCCGCGCACTGCGAGCCGCGAGCTACCTGCGGGAAAGCTCAGCGCAGGTGCCGTCTGGGTCTTTGGTATGACTGCTCTCGGTATACTTGCCATATCTGCCTGGTTGCTGGCACCCATTGCAGCGTGGTTGGCGCTGCCCGCCGCGGCGATCGTCGCCGGCTATAGTTACGCGAAGCGTTTCACCTGGCTCTGCCATCTGTGGCTGGGTTTTGCAATCGGCATGGCGCCGATCGCTGTTTCGATAGCGTTATTGCAGGCGATTACCCCCGAATCGTGGTTCATGGCGCTGACGTTGTGCTTCTACATTGCGGGCTTCGACATTCTTTACGCTCTGCAAGATATCGAATTCGACAAACAAGAACACTTATACTCAATACCAGCCCGCTTTGGCGCCGCGCGCGCAGTCATAATCAGCCGGACGATGCACGCGATTGCCCTGGTTAGCTGTGCAGCGCTCATCTACAGCTTGCAGCTTTCGCCGTGGTCATGGTTCTTCTATGCGGCGCTCGTCGCGCTGCTCGGTTTTGAACACTATCTGGTGGGTTCGGTCAGCAGCATCAGGTTTGAAAAAATTCCCGTTGCTTTCTTCAACGTCAATAGCGTCTTCAGCCTCACGTACGCCGCAACGATTATCGTCGGGCTGTTTTAGCCAGTGAACCGCAGCTCTGCTGCGATCCGCTGGCTAACCCTTTCAGTTTTCGGCTGCGCGGGGTATTGAGATATAGATTTCTGCGCGGCGGTTCTTTTGCCGTTTCTGCTCTGTGTCGTCGTTCTTGTGAATACGCTGCGACTCACCTGCACCTTGCGTTGAGATTCTGTTTGCGGGTATGCCCGCTTTCACCAACAGCTTTTTCACATACGCTGCGCGTTTCTGCGACAGCTGTTTGTTCGCAGCCGCATCGCCCTGGCTATCACCGTGACCATAGATGAAGATGCGGCCGTTACCGGCTTTCTTGAATTCTGCCGCGGCGCGCTGCGTCGCGCTCTTAATGTTGCCAACGCCACTGTCGTGCACACCAGACGCAAAATAGATTCTGCCGAGAAAGTTGAAACTGCCGCCACCCGACCGGGTTTCATTTGCCTGCTCTTTCGCCTCTTCGGGTTCTGATTCTTCGGGCTGTTTTGCTGTTACAGGCTCGGGCTTTTCAACCTTCTGCCCCTTCGCCGCCATCACGAAACGCACTTCAATAGTCTCAGGAACAGCTTCTTTGTAATCGTCGAGCACGACGCTGAGGCTACGTTTCTCTTTTAATGCCTGGTAACCTTTTTTCTCTGCCTGTACCTCGATCACAAAACCTTCGAGCGCGGTAAGCGCTTTCTCTTCGCTGCCGCCGAAATCCTCTAACCTGACGAGGGTTTGCTTTTTACCCGGTTTCAGCGCGACCAATCGCTTCTGCACCGGCGTCAGTTTTTGTTTCGCTTTCGGTGTGATGCTTTTTCCCTCGGCGTTGACAAACGTGACAAGCAGGTTTACAACTTTGGGTACTTTGATATCACGAATAAGCAGCAGATTCTTTTCGATTTCTGGTTTGTCATAAATCTTGCGCGTGTCGAATTCGTTGTCTATTTTGCGAAAGCCGGCGGCTTCAGCCTGCAGGCGATATTCTTTCTGGTTAATCAACTGAAAGCGATAGTTGCCGCCTTTTTCAGAGGATGTCTCACTCTGCTGATGAATTTCACCTGATACAAGACTCACGCGTGCATTCACCGCGCGTTGCGTACCGGCTATCAATGTTTTGCCGGCAAGACTCAGACGAATCGTCGGGCGTGCAAACAGCGGAACACGTGCACGGTATATATCAAAGGCACCAAGGCCCTCAGAACGATTTGAAGTAAAGTACACGCGCTCACCGTTGGCGGTAACCGTTGGGTATTCGTCATCAAAATTTGAGTTAAACGGTTTGCCGAGGTTAAGTGGCTTTGCCCAGCCTTTTTCAGCTATGTGCTCAGCATCTGGGTTAGCGAGTTTCGAGACTGACTGAGTGAAATAGATGTCATAACCACCTACCCCGCCTGCATGGTCTGAAGAGAAATAGAGCGTGATACCATCGGAGTGAATAGCAGGTGTCACTTCTGAAGCCGAAGTGTTCACGCTGCCGGCATTCTGCGGCTGCCCCCACTTGCCAGTCTTCTCATCGAGTTCAACGAACCAGATATCGTCACCACCCTTGCCTCCCAGGCGGTCAGATGAAAAAAACAGATAACGGCCGTCTTGCGAGATTGAAGGCATGCGGTCGTGAAAATCGGTGTTCACTTCGCTCACAGCTTCTGGCACTGTCCATTTGCCGGCTTTCCAGAAGGTGTGGTAGATATTCGTGAGCGCCGGGCCGGGCCGCGTCGGCGAAGAGAAAGAGCTGAAGTACATTTCAAACTCCCCCGTTGGCAATCGCCGCAGCGAAGGGTGCCCATCGAGATTCTCAGAGTTCACCGGCAGGCCCACGTTGCCAGAAACTTCAAATAGCGGGTCGCCGCCCTTGTCTGCGTTCTTATTCATCGAATACCAAAGGTCAAAGTCGCCTTCGGGCCCCGCAGCCGGATTGCGATTCGACTGAAAGAACAGAAATTTTTCGTCGGGCGTGATATAAGGCGTGTATTCGCTTTCAGACGTGTTGACCCCTGGCCCGAGGTTGTGCAAATCTGCTACGTCGTTTGGGGTGATCGGATAATTAGCGGCGATCGCGGCTAGTGTGCCGATTGTAGCAAAAGCTACAATAATGGTTGTGGTGGCTTTTTTAAACATGAACATTTGTTCCCTTTCGTCCGAAAACTTTTTCAGTGATGTACTGTGGAGAAAAACTTGAGACAGCGCTCGCGCGCAAAGCGGTGTTCGACGATAGGCAAACGCATCTCGGTGCCAAAAAAGTTATCATTCTTCAGCCAGCGATCGACGTAGGCATTTTTCGGGTCGAACTTCTTTTGCTGTTCGATCGGGTTAAAGATTCGAAAATAAGGTGCAGCATCAACCCCGATGCCCGCGCTCCATTGCCAGCCGCCGACGTTCGAGGCAAGCTCAAAGTCGAGCAAATGCTGCGCGAAAAAATGTTCGCCCCAGCGCCAGTCGCATAACAGGTGTTTTGTCAGAAACGAAGCGGCAACCATACGCACGCGGTTATGCATAAACCCTGTCGCGACAAGTTCGCGCATGCCAGCGTCGACGAGCGGATATCCCGTTTCGCCCCGTGTCCAGGCTTTAAAGTCGGCTTCGCTGCCGGGAAAATTCAGTTTTTCATAGATCGCCCGAAACGGCCGCTTCGTCGTGTGCGGGTAATACCAGATGATCATCTGGTAAAACTCGCGCCAGATTAATTCAGCGAGAAATTTCTGGCTGATGGCTGCGGCATACGTGGCGAGGCGGCGAATCGAAATGGTTCCGAAACGCAGGTGCACGCCGAGCCGTGTGGTGCCGGCGATAGCGGGCAAATCGCGCGTCTGCATGTAGTGCTCAATTATGCCACCATCGATATGCGGTTCAGGCGCGGTGATCGGTGACCTTTCAAAACCTAGCGCTGCGAGGTCGGGGTTTTTGTGACTCGTATCGGCCCCGACAAACTTTGCCGCACGTTTAAGCTCATGGCAAGCCGGGGCCCGCTCTGAAAAAGCCGCGAGCCAACGGCGCGAATACGGTGTGAAAACATTGTACGGTTTACCGTCGTCTTTCAAAACCTCATGAGGAGCGAAAACGACATGGTCGGTAAGCCCATGATATTCGACCCCCTGTTTCTTGCACAAACCGGCGATCGCCCCGTCGCGTTCTCGCGCATAAGGTTCATAATCTTCGTTGCACCAAATGCCGCGCACGCTCATTTGCTCAAATAGCCGGCGGTAGACATTCTCGGGAGTGTCGAAAAAAACGCGCAGCATCGACCCACGCTTACGCAATGCAGCGTCGAGTTTCTGCAGCGTGTCGTGAATAAACGTGATGCGTGAATCGCCTTTGAGTTTCAGATGGCGCAGAATTTTCGGGTCAAAAATAAATATCGGCAATACCGGCAGGCCCGAGGCAAGCGCTGCATTGAGCGCGGTATTATCATCGAGCCTCAGGTCGCGCCTGAACCAGTGAATCGCTACCGGGGTTTCATCGCGTTGCACGGTGCCATTCCCGCTCATAGTAATGAACCAGATTTTGCGTCATGAGGGTCTGAATTTCGGTTGTGACCCTCGACATATCTGCGGGAAAATAAGCCATTGTCTGCAGCACTTCTCTTGTCAGAAAGCGCATGCTCTTTTCAAGCAGCAGTTTCTGCGGCATCACCAGCTGCTCGCGCGAAAATGTAACAAAGCCCCATTCGCCAAAACTCGGTACATATGCATGGTAAGGCAGAGTCTTATAACCCTGCGATTCGACTGTGTTGTGAATGCACCAGAACGCGGTGCGCGCAACAAAAGGTGAAGTCGATTGCGTCACCGCTACGGCCCCCGGCGCCAGCACCCGTTTCAGGCGGTGAAAGAACATGTCAGAATAGAGTTTGCCAATAGCAAAGTTACCGGGGTCGGGAAAATCGAGAATCACGACGTCGTATTGGTTTTTCGGTTTTTCTATGTAGATAAACGCGTCTTCGTGAAAGACACTCACCCGTTTGTCGGCAAGGGCATCGTGGTTCAAATCTCTGAGCCATGGGTGCTGCCTGGCAAGCTTCGTCATCGCCGGGTCGATATCGACGAGATCGACGCTGGTGACGTTCGGGTAGCGCAGAAACTCGCGTATCGCAAGGCCATCGCCCCCACCCATGATGAGCACCCGCAATGGTGCGGTAGACCCGCGGCGGTCGAGCACCATCTGAACCGGCACATGCACCAGCGCTTCGTGGTACCGGTATTCGTCGAAACTGTTGAACTGCAGATTGTTATTCAGAAACAGCGAGAAGTATTCATGCCAAGAGGTAATCACGATCTTTTGGTAATGCGACTGTTCGCTGTAGACGACCGGGTCGTTATGCAGCTCTTGATCGAGAAAACCCTGAATCGGCTTTGAATAGACGAGCCCGATAACGAGAACAAGCAGAACCGCGCAGGCCTTGACGAGCAACAGTCGCAGGCGCACCTGAGACTGAAAAACGTAGAGGGCGACGAATGCGACGAGCACATTCAGAATTCCGGCGAGAATCGAGGCGCGAATCAGCCCCACTTCGGGCCTCAGCAACAATATGGGAAAGCTGACCGCAGCGACGAGGCCCCCAATATAGTCGAGAGAGAGCACGCGGGCGACGAGGTCGCGAAAATTCATGCGGTCTTTCAGAATGCGCAGCAAAATCGGTATTTCAAGGCCCACCAGAGTGCCGATGACGATCAGCAGCGCATAGAGCACAAAAGCATAGTGCGCCGTGAATGAAAATACAACGAACAGCAGCGGCGCAGCGAAACCACCTACCAGCGCCAGCGCAATCTCGAGATCGATGAACTTCTCAATCGCATTGCGCAGAATGAAGCGGCTGAGGTATGAGCCCACCCCCATCGCAAACAGGTAAACGCCGATGGTACGAGAGAACTGCGTGACGCTGTCGCCCAAAAGGTAACTCGATACCGTGCCAGCGATGAGTTCGTAAATCAGCCCGCATGCGGCGATCAAAAATGCCGAGAACAGCAGCAGCGAACTTTGAATATTTGCGGAACGCATCGCTTAGAAGCGACCCAACTGCTGCATCAGTTCAAGTTCGCCGATATCAATCTTACTGAGCCGCGCGATTTCTTCGAGCGAAACATTATTTTCGGTCAGCGCCTTCAGAGCCTGCTTGCGGTAGCCACTGTCTTGCACGAGCGAATCAATCAAAAAGCCTTTTGTGTGTGCGCCGAGCTCTTTGACAGCAAGAGTATTGCGCGGCGCGGCCTGTACCTGAATCGTGCGGTCTGTCTGCAGAGGTGCTTCGCGCCGCATTTCGGGCACGGGGGCCGGTACGGGCATCGCGCGTCGAGCCGCCGGCGCTTCAGCGCGCGGCTGAAAGTTGTCACCGCTTGCATAAAATTCTGCGCGCGCAGAGATTTCAGCACGTTCGCGCTCCGCCTTTTTTTCTGCTTTGATCTGTTCGGCGCGTCGCAGCACCGCCGCGAAGTCAGATTGCGGCGCTTCGTTCGCGGCGGGCATCGTGCGCGCAATCGAGGGCTCGGCTTTGGCTGCGACAGACGTGGCAGGCTTGGCGGGTGTCAGCTTTTCGCCAAAGACCATCGGCTTGATGGCTTTGCCGAGTGACGATAAAAAACTCATCATTGCCGGGTTCTCGGCAGGTTCTGCGGAGGCCGCAGGTGCGATCGCTGCCACTGCTGGCTGTTTCTGTTTTCTCGCTGCTGCCTGGCCGAGATTGAGTTCGTCGCGTTCGTAGAGGTCGCGCATCAGCTCTTCGGCTATCGCAGAATCGTCTTCGGTATCGATGCGTGCATCAGTATAGGGCTCAGGTGGCGCGATCGGCGAGACAACCGGTTGTGGTTTCGGCGGCGTAGCAGCAACTGCGGCCAGCTGCACTTTGCCTGCTTTAGGCGTGAAAGCTGCTGCCTTCGGGGGTACTGCCGTTTTTTTGGCTGTTTTCTTTTTTTGCTCGGCCGCCTGCAGCGCGGCAGCTTTTGCTGCTTTGCGCAGTTCGGCAGGTGTCAGTTTTTTTTGTTTAGGCGGGGCAGCACTTTTTACCTTCATGGGCTGCGAGACCTGAGCGGGTTCAGGCGGCTGCAGCGCCGGCAGCTCGGGTGCACTAGGTTTTTCGCTGTCAAATGCGCGCGCCACTTCTTCGCCGCGCCGCAACAGATTCTGAAAACGTTCAATGCGCGTTTCAAACAGAGAGGCATAACCTTCCATGTCGCGATAGAACTCTTTCATGTCCTGGCTGATGGTCGATTTGTAATAGTCTCTGATCTGCTGGTCGATCTGCCGCGTGATCTTG
>JAKQXK010000022.1 GCA_029561505.1 Spirochaetota bacterium
TCATGAGCCGCAGCGGGTTCACGTACATACCCACTTCGCTCATCATCGTGTGGTAAGTGCCGACGACGGGTATCGAATAGAGTTTGCCTGCGGCGACGCCGTATTGCCCCATAAAACCTGGCGTCTGAATGTGAATGAGATCGGGTTTGAAATTCTTTATCACGCGATGCAGGCGCTTACGCCCCGGTACGATGATACGCATTTCGGCGTATGACGGCAAAGCGACCGAATTAAATCGCTCGATCGCGATATTCTCGCCCATACTCTCGCTGTCGTCTTCGCCATACCGGGGGCAACAGATGACGAACTTATGCCCGCGTGCTTCAAGCTTCTCGCAGAACCCCTGCACCGAAACAGCGATGCCGTCAATCTTGGGAAAAAAAGAATCAGTAAAGATGGCAATCCTCATAATCTATATTTTGCTAATTAACGAATTATTGACAATGCGTCAACCCGATTTGCTGCGCGCCTGTCTTCAGGCGCGGGTCAGGTGGGTGATTGCCCTGAAGCTTGTCTACTCTGCCGCGCGAATACGGGCAACGAGGTCTGGCAGCATGGTTTCTGCCGTGAGCTTATAGTGCTTCATGAGCGACGCCGCGTCGCCCGACTGGCCGAACTCATCGTTGAGCCCCACGCGATGCACACGGCGCGGTTGTTCTTCTGATAAAAGTTCAGCAACGGCAGAACCCAGGCCCGCCATCACATTGTGTTCTTCAAAAGTCACAACGAGTTTCGCGTCTTTCGTTTCAGCGAGGATAGTCTTCTTATCGAGGGGTTTGACTGAATACGCGTCTATTACCGTGATTTTTTGACCGATTTCTTTTTCGATCAGCGCAGCGGCCTTAAATGCCTCATAGACCATCACACCCGCGGCGATGAAGGTCACACCCTTGTTATGCGCAGACTCAGCCCGCTGCAGCACAGTAGAACCACCAATGGTAAACACGTCTGTCGGGCTGTAGATCGAAGGTACATTCGGGCGACCGAGCCGCAGGTAGACGGGGCCGTTATACGCCACCGCTGCCTTAATGGCGGCGGCCGCATGGTAATAGTCTGCCGGCACCAGAACCGAAAGGCCGGGAATCACGCGCGTCAACGCGATGTCTTCGATAATCTGGTGGCTCGCGCCATCTTCGCCGAGGGTAATACCGGCGTGCGTCGCGGCGACCTTGACGTTCAAATGAGGATAACAAACCGAATTGCGCAGAATCTCCCACGCGCGGCCAGAGGCAAACATCGCGAAACTCGACGCTACCGGAATCAGCCCCGAAAGCGCGAGGCCCGCTGCGTGCCCAATAAGGTTCTGCTCGGCCACGCCGAAATTAAAGAACCTTTCGGGATACTTTTCACTGAATTTCTTTGTTTTGGTCGAACCGCTGAGGTCTGCATCGAGCACGACGACCTTGGTGTTTTCGGCGCCGATTTCGACGAGCGCAGCCCCGTAACCGTCGCGGGTCGCCTTCTTTTCAAGGTTTGGTGAAAGTATGTCTGTAATTGGCACACGCCCAAACGGGGCATTTTGACGGGGCGTCAGCTAAGATTTCAGAATAGCATCAAAGGCCAGCGGCGATTAGCGAATCAGTACGTTATATTTCAGCAGGGTGTCGATAGCTCGGTTGAAAAGTTTATATTCGCCATAACCCGAGAGCATGGTATTCTCGTTTTCTGCCCTGATTGCCGCGATCGCGCCAAACCCGTTGCTGCGGTTGGTTTTCAGGTCGATGGTCTCCCACTGCAAGGGCAGCGTCTGCGCCCGCGCCCATGCGCCGAGGCGCACACGCTTGAGCCGAATGTCGGTCGCAGAATTCGATTTCAGGTAATGATCGGCAGGGCGTTCGCCGCTGAAGTTGTTGATGTGCACGATCTCGGCGCTTGAAAAATATTCGAAGTAGTCTTCACCGAACCACGGGCTCAACAAGTCGAAGGCATTGTCGAGCTTGAGCTTAAGGTCATGCGTCAGATAAGGTGCATTCGTGTCGGCCTGACCGTATGAGATCATCAGCGAAGATGAATTCTGGCCGTCTGTCGATTCGATGCGAAAGCCACCGCCGCCATAAATCGGCGAAAAGAACAGCTGCCCCTTCAATGTCAGCTGCGGGCCCCAATCGAAGCGTTTCACCTCAATCGGCATTGAAAAATCGAGATATTGAATCAGTCGCACAAAATATTCGCGGCGCCGCAGGTGCGAGGGCAACCATGAATATTGAATGCCTTCTTGCACTTCTTCCCAGAAGTCATCGAGCCAGGCGTTGATAAAGGGTTTGAGATCGCTCCAATACAGGTTGTCGATCGTGAGCGGGCAGGCAACGCGGCCACGCAGCGTAAAAATTTTGCGCTCGGCAGAAGAACCCGAATCACGCATCAGCGCGCTCGCGAGAGGCGTGAATGTCACAGGGTAAAGCTCAAGCGAACCCGAGAGTGCGGCCGTCAGTGCCGACTGACCCGCCGAGGCCCTGATCTCGCCCTGCAGTTTTTCGTTGGTTAATGCAACATTCACCGACTCTAGAGTGAGCGGCGGCACCCCGGGCCCGGCAATATATGCGCCTTTGCCGATATCGAGCGCCATCTCGGTCTTGCCGTACTTGCCCCCCCTCTTCTCAGAGAGGTTAATCGAAAAACGGTTGAGCCCGGTCAGTTGCCGGTTTGCGGGCAGGTTCAACGTTTTGCTTGCAAAAGCACGCGGCTCGATGCTGAAAATATATTTGTCGGGCAGCGCGTCGGGGCTCAGATTTTCAAACTCTGCCTGCACGTTATAGTCTTCGAGCCCTGCCCTGACATAACCCGTCGCGCTTTGGCCGACAAGCTGCACGCGTGTGTCGACTGAGATTTTCTGCACATCGTACCAGATATTTTTCTTCTTGCGGATAGCAAAATCGCGCATGTCGAGCGCCATACGAAAATTCGAACGTGCTTCGTTCTGCGTCACGGGCCGCCCGCGCTCAGTTTTCTGCACCTGAACGATCTGGCGGTCAAAGGCAACTTCACCCGAGGCTACGCCCGATGAGACATCCACTTCTTTCTGAAAATTATTCAAGATCGCGATCTGCATTCGTGAGGGCTTAAAAAACCAATAACCTTCAAGATCGTCGCACTGCAAAGTTTTGCAGGCGGCAAACTTGCCAAAAAAGTCACCGTTGCCGATGACAGAACTCTCGTAACGCACGAGCGTCTGTACTTCGCTGCCAGCGTGGCGAATCGTAAAGTGCAGAGTCTGCACAGGCGTAATTTCTTTGAAGTAGCTGTTGTCTTTTACATTCAGGTAAAACCGGCAACTCTCGCATTCGACATGGTAGTTACGGTTTTGCTGCAACAGCAGGCGCGCCTGCTGCAGCGTCTCGCGGTCAGCGTCGTCTGACGTTACCCAGTAACCGAGTTTGGCGTCTTCTATGATGATGCGAGCATCAGACAGAAGGTCAGTGCGCTCACCGGGAAAAAAAGTCAGCGGCTGGCGAATATAGACAGACGGCGCTTCGATGAGATAACGGCCTCGCGAAAAATCACGGTCGAATGAAACCCTGAGACCGATGATGCGAATACCCTTAAAAAAACTGACATCAATACCCTGATACGAAATCGCAAGCCGACCCGAATCAAGATATTCGTCGAGCCGTGACTGAAAGGCGCGCGTATCAAAAAAGAAGCGCGGCATGAGGTCGACCACCTGCCAGACGATCGCCAGAAAGAGCAGCAACAGCGGATACCGTAGCCTCGCGGCTTTGATAAACCCGAGCGCCGAATCGCGGTAAGTGATAAAGATTACTTTGAGATCAGACGGCATTCGGCGATTCGTCAAGCTCAAGCAGGTATTTAAACGTGTAAATACCTGTATTGTGACCGTCGTTAAAAACGAAATTCACCGCATAGTTACCCACCCAGTCGAACGACGCCAGCTCAACCATCGGGGGCACACCTTTAGGCCCACGTATCGCCTTGGGGTCAGGGTTGTGCGAATCTCTGCACGTGGCGCATGGGCAGCGCATGCGCAGATTGAAAGACGTATGCGCGGTCACGCGTCCGTCACTCCATTTGATTTCGGCTACATTGCCTGCGAGGGCTTTTTTAGGCAGGCGAATTTCAATACTATCGGGAAGACTTGGCATATGCTGCCGGGTAGCGCGGCATTCTATTTCTGCGCGTCAAGAAGAACCCCCACTGGGGCGGCGCTGGAGGTCGCAGAAATGGAAACAATAGCCGCGCCGCGAAATGATCAAATTCCGGAAAAGCGGGCTATTGCCCGTTCATAGAGGGGCTGTCTAAAAAGTCACGTACCGCGCTGCACAGGCGCGGCGCTCAGGCGGAAACCGGCCTGAATAGGCCGATTCGCGTGTATTTGCCGCAGGCAAATGC
>JAKQXK010000029.1 GCA_029561505.1 Spirochaetota bacterium
TGAGCAGACGCACGATGCCTTCTTCGCCGAATTCTTCGCGCAGCTCGTTGCGCGTTTCGCCAACGCCGTCGGTTGTGGCGACGATGATGTCGCCCGATTTAAGTTTAACCGGCGCAGCTCGTATTATCATCTGCTTTTCTACACCCAGAAACGGAAAGCCATCGGCTTCGTTATGCGGTGCGCGCGGCATTTCGAGCGCACGACCTTTGCGCAGAACATAAACAGGGGTATGGCCGAAATCATAATAGAGCAGAACATTGTGTCTCGTGTCGAGCAAGAAGACTGAGCCTGCGGCGTACATGTCTGACGGCGTCGATTTGACGAGCATTGTATTCAGCATCTTAAGGCGGGCAGAAAGTTTGAGCGTGCGATAGTCAGTGTCTTGCGAAGTTTTGCACAGATATTTAAAAAGCGAACGAAAATAGGCGCCGAGAGCCATTGCGGTCTGCGAGGCCTTCAGACCCTTACCGCAGACGTCCATTATCGAAAAAAGGCTCAGGTGTGGTTGCAGACCCTGAGCATAGATGAAATCGCCGCCGACTTCGCCGTGCTGTTCGAGTACAAAGTCGTAGTCGACGTAAATACCGCGGTTGTGTTTTTTCGGCGAATTCATTGCCTGTTGCGCCTCGCGCGCGGCAGCAATGTCTTTCTGTTCGTAAAAGGCAATACCGTCCATTACGGCTTTCACCGTGGCCACGCCATAATATTCACCGTGGTAGGTGATGATGAAGGGGTCGTACAGCTGGTCTGTCGGCCGCGACATCAGCAGCCGCGAGACTTCGGGCAGCGTCGTGCGAGCGTCGACCGCGACGAGCCCGTTTTCAAGAATCTCTTCTACCGTGTTCTCTTCGCGCAAAAAAACGTGCCGGCTATATTGGTTCTGGCCCAACAGCGCGCGAAATTTTTCGCCCTTCACGTAGCCAACGAAAGCGCCATGGCGCTTAACGGGAAAAAATTCTGTCTGAAAGTCGTGAATCAGCGAATCGACAAGCCGCAGCGTGGTTTCGTGAGAGATCCAATCGATGTGAATCTGCGCGAGTTTACCGACCTCGAAAGCCGAAAAAATCGTGTTCTGCTTGATCGTGGCGCGCCAGTCGCGCTGCTGCAGAATATTCTTCGCCCGGGTGAGGGCGCGTTCGGCCTGCTGGTTAAAGGCATCGTCGAGAATCTCCTGGGCCTCGGCTTTGTGGCGGTCAGCTTTTTCACGGCGGCGCAGTTCTTTTGTCATGACATATCCTAATTTAGGAAAATAACGAAATATATGAGCGGCGCCCACTTTTTGTGGTGCACCATAGTTGCCTACTTCGTCATGCGCTGCCGAATCGTGTTCTCGTGGCGAACGTCAATGCCCTCGACGGCATAAATGATGCTCTCGCAGACGTTGGTAGCATGGTCGGCGATGCGTTCGAGCGCCTTGGCTGTGAACGAGATGCCGATCTGTGGGTATTTCTGCAGAATTTCGTATTCGAGTTTGTCGATGTTATCGTCATCGAGAATCAGGTTCTTGGCCCATTTTGAATCCATCGTCGCCAGGGCCTTAAAGGTGTTTTGGCCGGTTTCGTAGACAAGTTTTGCCAGCTCTTTCATCTCGGGCGGCACCTTGTCGCTGTGGTCTTTCATTTCGCGTGCCACGTTCTTGCACTCGTCGCCCATGCGCTCAAGGTCGACGTTCACCTTTATGACCGAAAATACAAACCTCAGGTCAGAAGCATGAGGATTTATCAGTGCGAGCAGCTCCATACACTGACGGTCGAGAGATTTCTCGAGCTGGTCTAAATGTTTGTCTTGTTTAAAGACAACTTCGAGCTCGTTGATTTTTTCCTGCTCGAGTGAGTTCTTCACGAGTTCGAGCATGTCGAGCACAACCTCGGTCATCGATTGCAGGTTGTCTCTGAGTTCGCGCAGTGATTTTTCAATGATGAGCATTTAATTCTCCTGGGGTAGGGCGGCTCTCAGCCGAACCTTCCGGTTATATAGTCTTCGGTGCGCTT
>JAKQXK010000033.1 GCA_029561505.1 Spirochaetota bacterium
CAGTGCATGAGCACGCTCGCGACGATTCGCCGCGAGCTCGACAGTACCCTATGGGCGGTTACGGTGTTTGTGGTGATGACTAGCCTTGCGTATGCCGCGTCGTATGCGGTGTACCAGACGGGCCGGTGGATTGGATAACCATTTGGGTTGACAGCCAACATTGGCTGGCGTGAGTAACGTATGGACAAGCAAGCCTTGGTCTCAACTCTCGAAAGCATGCCTGATCAGGTGAGCGCAGAAGATGTTATCGAGAAAGTGCTTTTTTTGCAGAGTCTTGAAAGGGGCCTTGCAGAGGCAGATCGAGGCGAGCTGCTGAGTGAGAACGACCTTAAGTCGCGTCTTGGTAAGTGGCTGAGTTAAGATTCACACCTGAATTTGTAGGTAATCTCGAGTCGATCGCGGCATACATCGCGCAAGATTCTGAGATTCTCGCACGAGAATTTATCAAGAATTTGATGGATCGCCTCGAAGTGCTGAAGGTTAACCCTGAGATTGGGCGTGTCGTGCCTGAGAAGGCCGATGCGGCGATTCGTGAAATATTTTATGGAAGCTATCGCGTCGTATATCGATTAGCTGAGGCAAGAGAGATCGTAGACGTGGTGATGATCAGGCATGCGGCAAGGCTTAGATGAGTCGCGAGCACGTCGCAATTAGCCGATAATATTTGATATGCGTTATAGATCCGCATTTTGCGTCAAGGTATTGGTCTTCGTCGCCGTCTTTTTTACAGCCGTCGGCGTTGAGGCGAAAGGCAAGCCTAAGAGTGGTGGCAAACGCGCTAAGGTGAAGACGGGGCTCGACATGCTGATGCAGAAGCCCGATGCGTTGCTCAAGAATAAGCGCCTCGCGCTGATTGTCAACCACAGTGCGATCGACAGCAAGGGGCGGCATATTATCGACCTGCTGCACCCGCGCTTTAAGGTTGCGAAAATTTTTGCACCCGAGCACGGTGTGCGCGGCGAGGTTGACGAACACGTGTCGGGTGAAAAAGACAAAAAGACCGGGCTGCCGGTCGTGTCGCTCTACACGCGCAACAAGAAGGCGCCTGACAACGCCGACCTCGCCGACGTCGATCTTCTGATCTTTGACATACAAGAGATCGGGCTGCGCTATTACACGTATGCGACGACGATGGTGCTCGCGATGAAGGCGGCCAAAGCGGCGGGCAAAAAAATGCTGATTCTCGATCGCCCGAACATGGCGGCACCGCTCGGCGTTTACGGGCCGGTGCTCGAAAGCAAATTTCACGGCGGGTTCGCGGGTTATTATCCGATACCGATTTCACACGCGATGACGATGGGAGAGCTCGCGCACTATTACAACAGCTGCTTTCAGATCGGTGCGGATATAGAAGTTGTGAAGCTATCTGGTTACAAACACAGCCTCTTCTATGACGAAACAGGGCTGCCTTGGCGCAACCCGAGCCCGAGCATCACCGGCATGCAGTCGGTTTTAGGTTATCATCTCGCCGGCTCGCTCGAAGCGCTCAACATCAGCGTCGGTCGTGGCACCACGAACCCATTTCAGTTTTTCGGGGCACCGTTTTTCGATATGAAAAAAATCGTCACAGCGCTTAACCGGGCGAAACTGCCAGGTGTGAAGTTCTACCCCGCGAAGTTTAAGCCCAAACGTTCGGCTTACAGTAAAGAGACCTGCCGCGGCTTCAAGCTGGTGGTGACGAACCGCCGCAAAGTCGACCCGATGCGCACGATGGTGACAATTGCGGGCATTCTCTACAAAAATCTGCCCGAAAAAAGCCGCGAAAAAAACTGGGCGCGCATCGGTAACGGCATCGGCGACATGGCGTTCATCGACGCGATCGCGAAGGGCGAGAAGGTCGACACGCTCGTTCAGAAAACGCAGAGCGACGTGAAGGCGTTTGAAGAAGAGCGCAAGAAGTTTTTGTTGTATCCTTGAAAATCCCTTCGGCTTTTTAGCTATGGGCTTAAGCCCATAGCCAAAAAGCTACGCGGAGAACTGGCCGACCGTATAGGTGATTTCGGCCAAAGCCCCCCAGTTATTGCAGTCGCGCGTTGAATCTTGCTGCTATGCGCTTAAGCCCATAGCAGCAAGAGATAAACCATCACCCGCTTGCCAACCGCCCTCTCTTTAAAAACCTCGCCCGTGAAGTTTCGTAACTACCTTTACCCGAGTTTTGCCGAGCGAGCACTCGAACGGCGCTTCATTCATGATAACAACGAGAAGGCCGCACGGCAGGCGCGTTGGGGTTTTGCGTTCGGTACGTTCGGTTACGCCGTGCTCGGTGTGATAGCTTACCTTATTCAGCCAGAAATGTTTATGCGCACCTGGCCTTTCATTTACGGTTTTATTTTTCCGACGCATCTTATGGCAGCAATTGTGATTCCGATGCTGAGGCAGTTCTTTTACCTGCAATGGGTGCTGGTCTTTGCCAATGTATTCAGCAATACCTGCGCGATTATTCTCATGCACCTGTCACCTGACGAGTTCTATATCAAGTATGGTTATGGCCTGGTGATCTGCATCATCATCTACACATTTGCCATGCTGCGGCTGCGCACATTCTTCGCGCTCGTCGCTTCAACGCTCGTCATCGGCCAGTATATTGCCTATTTGATTTTTGGGCGCCCATTGCCGCTGAACGACGCGGTGTTCGGCATCGCAATCATTTCATTCGTCAACACGGCGGGCCTGGTGTCGGTGTTTTTTTTCGAACAGAACTCGCGCATTGAATTCATGCAGAGCCGTACCATTGAAGAGCAGAGCAGGCTTTTGGGTGAAGAGAAAAAGAAATCAGAAGCATTGCTGCTTAATATGCTGCCCGAAACTGTGGCGAACCGGCTGCTTTCGGGCGAACGTTCGATCGCCGATTATTTTGATAACGTCTCTGTGCTGTTTGCAGACATCGAAGGTTTTACGAGCTTGTCACGCCGCATGAACCCGCATGAGCTCGTTGCGCTGCTGAACCGCATCTTCAGCATGTTTGACGCGCTCGCGCAGGCGCTCGGCCTCGAAAAAATCAAAACCATCGGCGATGCCTACATGGTGGGTGCTGGTCTGCCGCATGCAACCCCCGATCACGCAGAACGCTGTTTCAACATGGCATTGGGCATGATGAGGATCTTAGACGAAGAAAACGCCGGCATCGACGAAAAACTGCGGCTCCGTATAGGTATCGCGTCAGGCCCGGTCGTCGCCGGGGTGATCGGGCAGAACAAATTTATCTATGACCTCTGGGGCGATACGGTAAACACGGCGAGCCGCATGGAATCGTCGGGTGTGGCCGGCGAAATTCATATTACTGAGCTCACACGCGTCGAACTCGAAGGGCTCGCCGCATTTGTCGACCGCGGCGAAATTGAAATCAAAGGTATTGGTAAAATGCGCACTTACCTCGCGCGCGCGGTTTGACGTGTACCTAGAATACTGCTGAGCAGCGCGCCGACTGTCTTGTGCTGCTCGATTGGGTGGCGCAGGGGCACATCAGGGTTGATCTTGTAGTGGTTCTGTCTGCCGCGCTTTGAGACCGCAACCACGCCCGCGCCTGTGAGGTCTTTAAGTATAGCTATCACGGCGCGTTCGGTAATGCCAACATTCAGTGCCACCTGCCGCAACGTAATGCCGGGCACACTGGCGAGCGATACCAGAACGTGTGAGTGGTTGGTCAGAAACGTGAAACCCTGGTTCAATCGGCCGCTAGCCGCGGTCGGGCCCCTTTTGGCTGCTTTCTTGCGCGCTTTCACCGGTCTCAAAAGCGCCAGCTGACTCATGCGCTCAACCATTTTTTAGCGTGTTAGGTGCAAATAAATACATGAAATGGTTTTCAGGTAGTGCGATTCACTGGATAGGGATACAATGAGCACGAAAAAGCGCAAAAACGCCGGCGAAGAGCCGGTTGGGCAAGACGCAGTCAACCAGGCCCAGGCACCAGATGCCGAAGCGGCAGATGAGGCGCCGAAATCGCGTCGGCAGATGTTCGTCTGGCTTGGGGCCGGCGCTGCCATTGCGCTCGTTCTAACCCCCCTGGCGCTGCGCTACGCGCACAGCGAACCGAAGGTGCACGTCGAAAAGGCGCCGGGTATTGAAACCTTGAAGCCTGCAGAAGATACTGGCCCAACCGGCCCGCTCAAGGCCTCGAGCTGGTCATTTGACTATAACGTGATGCTGAAATATGCGCATCTTTACGATCAGTTGCATCCGTTTATTTATTCGATTAAGGGTCGCCACCACAACACCGGCGAGCTGGTATCAAGCTGGGGGCATACACAGAAACTCGAGCGCGTGGCTGCGCTGAGGGCCAAGAACCCGAATCTCAAGATTATCCCCACCATTTTTCGGTGGGAGAACCCTGGCGAAAAGATTAATGAGGTGATTGGCCTCGGCGGCAGAACCGACATTCGCGACAAGCACATCGGCATTATCATTAAAGAAGTCGACACGTATGGTTACGACGGCATCGACATCGATTACGAAGGCATGTCATGTGGTAAGAAAGAAAAATTTGAAGAGTTTATCGTGAAGCTTTCGGGTGAGCTCAAGGCGCGTAACAAGTTGCTATCCGTCGCAGTGCACCCCAAAACACCTTTCGATGGTGAAACAGTAAAGAAGCAAAAATGCCGCGGGCTCAAGAATGCCATCGAGATGGATTTTCGCGAAAACTGGCGTGGCCCGCTGACCCATGACTATAAGTTTCTGGGGCAGCACGCCGACATGGTCAAGATCATGGCTTACGAACTGCATCCCCGTAAGTACCGCAACCCTGGCCCGGGCCCACAGGCGCCGGGCACATGGCTTGAAGAAATAATCGAATATGCCGGTGACAAAATACCGCGCGAAAAACTCTACATGGCGATACCGACCTACGGCTATGACTGGGGACTAAACTGCAAGGCGCCGGTCAAAGCGGTCTATTATAACGACGTGCTGCGCATCAAGGGTGGCGACCATAAGCGTGTACAGCCCACAGATATCGGCAAGATTCTCGATACCGAAAAAGGGGCGAAGTCGTGGCGCAACCTGGCAAAGTTTCGCGACATTCACGAAGACAAGATTTACGAAGACCCGACTCTCTGGTACAAGTCAGGTGGCTGCCAGCGCGTCGCCTTCTATATGGATCGCACCGCCTTCGCGGAGAAAATGGCACTGTTGCAGAAGAGTCGCATCGCCGGGTTTTCTTTCTGGCAACTCACGAAAGATAATGATCCTGAAATTCAAGATTACCTGTCGACGATGCTTGCGAGGCCTGCGAAGTAGCATCGTCTTTTTCTTCTTGCCGGGGGTGATTCGCCCTAACCGGCTTGAAATCACTTTATCCCCTGTCTGATTTGCCGGGCGTGCACCATGGCAATGGTGAAAGTGCAGATCGGCGATCAGAGTGAAGAGTTCTCGGGCGAGACGACGTTTGCCGAAGTTGTCGAGAAAATTGCGCCTGCATTCAGAAAGACGGCGCTCGGCATTGAAGTTGAGAAAGTCAGCTTCGACCTTTCAAGAACCGTCGCCGAAGTATTTGATTCACTGCGAAACAAGTCGCCAGTGACACCGGCCGTGATGAACGCACGCCCCCTGACGTTCGATGACGAGGCGGGCAAAGAAATTTTCTGGCATTCGAGTGCGCACACGCTCGCACAGGCATTAAAGCGTATCTACCCGCAGATTCAGCTTGAAGACGGGCCTGTGGTGAAGAATGGTCCGGGTTTCTTTTTCTATGATGTGTTGCTTGAAGAAAAGATCACCGAAGAGTCTTTCGAGAAAATTGAAGCAGAGATTCAGAAGGTCACGCGCGAGAACCATAAAGTGGTGCGGCACGTGATGGAGCGTGCGGCGGCCGTAGAGAAATTTCGTGCGATGGGTGAACATCTCAAAGTAGGTATCATTGAAAAACTGCCCGCCGACAAAGAGATCAGCATCTATGAGCAGGGTGAATTTGCCGACCTGTGCCGCGGCCCCCATGTGCCCGCGACGGGCAAGCTCGGCGTCTTCAAGCTCACAACTGTTGCAGGCGCATATCTCGGCGGCAATGCAGAGAACCAGATGCTGCAGCGCATTTATGCGGTGAGCTTTCCCGATAAAAAACTGCTCGCCGAGCATTTCAAGCGCGTTGAAGAGGCAAAAAAACGCGACCACCGCAAGCTTGGCACTGAGCTTGAGCTTTATACCACCAGCGAAGACATCGGGCCGGGGCTCATTCTCTGGCTGCCGCGCGGCAACATCATTAAAGACGAGCTTGAAAACTGGGCGAAAGAGACAGAAGCCAAAGGCGGATATCAGCGCGTCACGACTCCGGTGCTGACCAAAGAGAATCTCTTCTTCACCAGCGAGCACCTGCCTCACTACATGGATAGCATGTTTCCACCGATGCAGATGGATAACGAAAACTATTACATCAAACCGATGAACTGTCCGTTTCACCACACGATCTTCGGACACCGGCCGCGCAGTTACCGCGAGCTGCCTCTGCGCCTTGCCGAATATGGTACTTGCCACAGGTACGAAGACTCGGGCGCTCTCATGGGTCTCATGCGCGTGCGCGCGATGCAGATGAACGATGCGCATATCTATTGCACCGAAGAGCAGGCTGTTGAAGAGTTTAAGGCAGTCATTCGGTTACACGAGTACTATTACAAAGCGCTCAATATCACTGACTACCACATGGTGCTATCGCTTAGAAATCCGGCAAATAAAAAGTATCATGGCGAAACCGAAATGTGGGATAAAGCCGAGGCGCTTACGCGACAGGCTATGGAAGAGTCAGGTGTGCAGTATATCGTCGAGAATGACGGTGCAGCCTTTTACGGGCCCAAGATGGATTTTCAAATCAAAAGTTCTATCGGTCGCGAGTTTACCTCATCGACATGCCAGCTCGACCTCTTCATGCCGATGAAGTTTGATCTCAAATACGTCGACAAAGACGGCACGCTGAAGCGACCCGTCTGCATTCACCTATCGCCGCTCGGCACGCACGAACGTTT
>JAKQXK010000068.1 GCA_029561505.1 Spirochaetota bacterium
TGCCGCGGTTTGCCTTGCGTATATGGCTGATAACGATTTTGCTACGAATCGGGTAAGACTGCAGAAAAGCTGCGATCTTCGAACGGCTGCTTTCTTCGGGGTCGTGAAAAAGCCTCAGGCCACGATCTTCATAGAAGGCAATACCCCAGCCATCTTTGTGCGGCCCTGTTTCGCCACCGCGCCGCATCAACCCGGTAAAGCTGAAGACGATGTCAGTCGGTACGTTTGCGCTCATTCCCAGAATTTCGCACATACTCGAGGCAGCTTTACACCCCGTGATGTGACATAAAACACTAATTCGGGCCAGAGGCGATCGGCTGCGCCCTGACAAGATTAAATTGACGGTATGTCTCGAAAGCCACTTTTACCCACATGACTGTTAAAATTCGTCTGCAACGCTATGGCACCAAGAAGCGGCCATATTATCGCATCGTTGCGACTTCGTCGTCGGTAAAGCGTGACGGCAAATTTCTCGAAATTGTTGGTCTGTACCACCCACTCGTCAAAGAAGGCAGCCAGGTTCGCCTCGAAAAAGACAAGATTCAGACATGGCTCAGCAAAGGTGCACAACCTTCTGATACCGTAAAGACCCTGCTCTCAAAAGCCGGCATCTGGAAACCATTTGCAGAGGCAAAAGCTGCGAAAGACGGCGCTAAGCAAAAACGCCTGAACGAAAAAGCGAAAGCAAAACGCGCGGCAAAATAAGGCCGATCAGACCATGACCGAAGCCCGCAACTCTGACCCTGCATCTCTGGTAGAATTTATTGCGCGCAGCCTCGTGCGCAACCCTGACGACGTTCAGGTTCTGCCCGTCAAAAGCCCCGCCTCTCTCATTCTCGAGCTGCGCGTCAACAAAGACGACATCGGCATGATTATCGGCAAAGGTGGCCGCATTGCAAAAGCCGTGCGCGTGCTGCTGAACGCGATTTCTGTCAAAAAGATCATTCTCGATGACGGACGCGAAGAGCGTTACCAGAAAATTCTGCTCGAAATTGTCGACGAGGCATAGCCTCATTCTCACTGACCCTCACCACAACCCACTCGTTGTCATTGGTCGCATCGGCCGCCCCCACGGCGTGACCGGGCTTCTGCACGTTGACCGGGCCGGTGAAAACCTGCGCGCGTTTACCGGCAAAGAGGTGCACCTGTGCGCCGCGAATAACAATGCCGCCTTACTTGATGCCCAGGTTACTACAAGGCATGTGAAGCTCGCCCGCTGCGAACCTGCCAAAGGCGACGTGACTCGCATTGCGCTTGAAGGGTTCACCGATCGCGATCAGGCTGCGGCACTGACGAACTTTCTGATCGCGGTGCCCCGTAGCGAACTCATGGCGTTCGTTGCAAAGCACCGCAAAGGCGAGCCTCAGGCTCTGGCCGACCTCTGGTATTTTGAAATGATCGGCCTCACCGTGCGCGACGCCGAATCGAATCAACCTTTTGCACGCATCTTGAGGGTCGAAGATCTTGGCCACAATGCCCTGGTAACGTTAGAACCCTTACCCGGTCAGACATTGCTCTCACGCCCGTTCGATCTGCCACTTGAATACCCGCATTGGGGTAATGTGGATCTCTCCCTTGAGCAGGTCACGCTCGCAGAATGGAAACTTTTTGCTGAAGCATGACGTTCAATATCATTACACTGTTCCCTGAGTTTTTCGAGAGCCCGCTCAAAGCTTCACTGCTCGGCAAGGCTGTCGCTGCGGGTACCGTAGCCATAAACCTGATCAATCCGCGTGATTTCGCCGAAGGCAAACACCGCAAAGTCGACGACACACCCTATGGCGGCGGCGCAGGCATGGTGATGATGGTCGAACCGATTGCACTGGCAGTTGAATCGATTCGCAAAAGCGACCCCGAGACACACGTCGCGCTACTCGCTGCGCGCGGCCGCCTGTTTGACCAGCAGGTCGTGAAAGAATATGCGCCGAACTTTAAAAGCATTACCTTAATCTGCGGGCACTACGAAGGCGTTGACGAACGCGTGGCAACTCATGTCGCTCACGAAAGTCTGCGCATAGGCAATTTTGTTTTGTCGGGCGGTGAGCCGGCCGCGCTGACGATCATCGACGCTGTCGCCAGATGCCAGCCTGGGTTCATGGGTAACGCAGACTCACTCAAGCACGAATCATTCGACACTGGCGTAACGTTTGAGCACGCGCAATACACACGGCCCGAAGACTGGCGTGGCAACAAAGTGCCCGACGTGCTTTTGTCTGGCAACCACGGCAAAATAGCTGAATGGCGAAAGACAAACTCTGCCGACACGGCATTTTAGCTAGCAGGTTGCTTTTTCAGAAGCCTGCCAGGCTTATCAACCAAAGATTGTGGTAATGCCGAACCTTTCGCGTGCAATGGCCACCGCGAGATTCAGATAGAATATCTGCAACACCGCGTAGACTGCGAACTTAAAAGGCGAAACGGACAAAAAACGCCCCTGCGGTTCTTCAGCAGGCAGCCAGAGCTTCAGCGCATAGTGCAGACCACCGGCTAAACCCGCAAAAGCGGTTATGCCGAGAATCAAGTGCTTGATCGCGCCGGGCGCGAGCCTTTCGACGAGCAGCATGCGCAGAAAAACCACAAAATCAGGCGACCCAAGTAAGATAAAGTAGAGCGAAACTACCACAAAATATATACCAATCGGCCGCGCGTCTTCATGCGGGTCAAAAAACCGAAATGCAAAAATTGGCGTGATAATTATAGCGAGCAATACCATCAGGTAGGGGCCGCG
>JAKQXK010000077.1 GCA_029561505.1 Spirochaetota bacterium
TGCCGAAACCAACATCACCCTTGGCGTGCGCTATCTGAACGAGATGATTCGCGAGATGGGCAGCGTTGAAAAGGCGTTGCTTGCTTATAACGCGGGCCCGGGCGCCGTGCGCAAGTGGGGCGGGGTGCAGGCGTATTACACGCACGTGGTGAAGTACCACAACCAGTTTCTCGCATACCGCGCAGAAGGCCGCAGCCCGAGATTGGTCATCGCCCAGTTGATGGATTAGAAATTAGCCATGCTTCGACGGGCTCAGCATGACAACGCTTGTCACCCTGAGCTTGTCGAAGGGTGTGCTGGCTCAAATCGACAGTTTGCTATTCAGAACTTTCGCCGACTGTGCGGCACGAAAGTCATCTAGCCGTTTCGCCAGGGCATCGTCGCTGAGGGCGAGAATCTGCGCGGCGAGAATACCGGCGTTTTTTGCATTGTCGAGCGCGACGGTTGCAACGGGAATACCGGCAGGCATCTGCAGAATCGAGAGCACGCTGTCCCAACCGTCGATTGAGTTTGATGATTTGACGGGCACGCCGATGACCGGCAAAGGTGTAAGCGAAGCGACCATGCCAGGTAAATGCGCAGCGCCGCCGGCGCCTGCGATGATCACTTGAAATCCGCCTGATTTCGCGGCTTTGGCAAACGCGAACATTTTGTCAGGTGTGCGGTGCGCCGACACCACTTCAGCGTGTGATTCTACACCAAGTTCTTTCAGCACTTCATGCGCGGCCTGCATGACCTTCCAGTCAGATTCAGAGCCCATGATGATTGCAATTTTTGCTGCCATTGCGGCTTGACTCGGGTGATCGCGCTGCGCCGTATAGTGTTAATTGCGCATGGCTAAGGGGCGCTTCATTTCTCTGCGCTTACGCCGCCTTGCTGGCTGCGCCGAGCCGAAGTTTATTGAGATAGTACCACGCAGCGAGCGAGCCGATAAGCCAAAGGTACCAGAGGCCTGCAGCATAGACGCAGAGGAGTGTCAGCGAGACCGCGAGCAGCAAGGTGCGGCGTGCCGTTGCAAGCTTTGAGGCAACGGGTATGAATGCCGTCAGTTCGCGCGCCAGATAGAGCGCGATGCACAGAAGCAGAAAATAACCAAATTCGGCGAAAGTCGCGTTGGCGTTACCGACATATGTCGAGTCTAACACAGCGGTCAGATCGCCGGGGCCAATAATGAGCCGCTCACGAAATGGCACGAGATTCTGCCCCTTTGCGTCACCGATCAGAGTCACTTCGCCATCGGGCACCGCCAATACCTTCAACCGCAGTCGCTGGCAATTGGGTTTGGGTTCGATCGAGCATTCTTTCGTTTCATAAAGGTGCAGCCATTCGCTTGACTCATTGGGGTTCGGGCCAAAGTAGCGAAGTTTGCCCGTGGCTGGTTCGGCTGCGGCCGGGGCCTTGTCGTCGAGTTTGAAATTGGGCTCAACCTGCCGTGAGTCGAATGTATATGTGCTGCCTGCACTCTCAATGGACGCTTTTTCGTCACCCCAGACATGCGATTCATATTGCCGGGTGTACATCTTTTCATTTGCGTATTCTTCTGAGCCAAAAGTTTTTGGGTCTTTGGGGTTGTCTGTCCACGCGAGGCCGCGCAGCAATTTGCCCCTTGAGCCGGTCCATTCGCTGAAGCCGTAAACTTCGGCGACCTGTTCGATGCGTAGAAAGTTGCCCGGTTTGACATATGGGCTTTGCGGAGAATGCAGTTTAATTTTTCCGCTGACGTACACAGGCGTACCTTCTTGCCGGGCAGACACCGGCGTCGGTCGCGTTATCTGGTTGTTGCGATTTTTTTCGCTTTCATTGACATAGAATTGCGTAATCGCGAACGCAATCATCAGCCATGCGTACAGGTGGCTGCGCAGATATTTGATGCCGAAAGTCGACATTTCTTCTTTAGAAGCTAGATTCGAGGTTTTGTCACCCATACGGGCGCTATCTGATTGCTGTGACAGGCCGCCAAGCCACGAACAAATCGGGTTACGGCGACCAGGTGAGTGTTTCGTATTGCCTGATCAGTGTGTTGCGTTCGCCCACCAGCGTAATGTGGCCAAGCTTACGAAATGGTCTCATGTCTTTTTTGCCATACAGGTGCACATGCGCGTTCGGCATTTTCAGCGCCTTTTCGATCATGGCGTTGTAGACGTATTCTTTACCCGGTTCGGGCCCGAGCAGGTTCAGCATCAGCGACGGCGCGGTCGTCTCGGGCGAACCGAGCGGCAGCCCTGTCAGAATGCGCACCAGGTTTTCGTATTGGCTCGTCGCCGCTGCTTCGATGGTATGGTGACCGCTGTTATGCGGGCGGGGAGCCATTTCGTTGATGAGTATCTCACCCTGTTCTGTCAGAAACATCTCAACGGCGACAAGGCCGATTATACCCAGCGTCTTGGCTGCCGATAAGGCAAGCTCGGTTGCTCGTGTCGCAATTTCTGCGCTGATTTCAGCGGGGCACAATTGATATTTAAGAATATTGCGCTGCTTGTCGAATACCATTTCAACCGCGTCGTACGCGACACGGTTACCTTGCGCGTCAGAGGCGACGATCACCGCGATTTCTTTGGCGATTTCAATCTTTTCTTCAATCAGCGATTCGCCGTCAAAAGCCGAATTGAGGTCAGCGCCGCCGGCGAGCACCCTCACGCCATAACCGTCATAGCCAGA
>JAKQXK010000088.1 GCA_029561505.1 Spirochaetota bacterium
ATACACTGAAATTCAACCGGTACGCACCGATCTGCGCCTCACCGTCACGAGCACCGGAACAGTGACACCCGAAGGGCGAATTGAAATGAAGCCGCCGGTGCCAGGCCGCATCGACAGCGTCGGCGTCAAAGAAGGGCAGAAAGTCAGGCGCGGCCAGATCATCGCGTGGATGAGCTCAACCGAACGGGCAGCGCTGCTCGATTCAGCACGGGCAGTCAGCAACGAAGAATACAAACGCTTTCAAGAATATTACAAGGCCACGCCAATCGTTGCGCCGGTTTCGGGCACTATTATTCTGCGCAACGTTGATCCGGGTCAGACCGTCGCTTCAGCCGATGTCTTGCTCGTGATTTCTGACCGTTTGCAGGTTGTGGCCAAAGTTGATGAGACGGATATCGCACGCGTCAAGCCGGGCATTGCCGTTGAGGTGATACTCGACGCTTACCCGCAAGAAACCATTGAAGCAAAGGTGAGCAATATCGCTTTCGAGGCAAAAACCGTGAACAATGTCACGGCGTACGACGTTGAAATTTTACCCAAAAAACAGCCGGACTACATGCGCAGCGGCATGACGGCAAACGTGAACTTCGTGCTGAAGCAGCGCGACAGCGTGCTCACTGTGCCCGTCGCCGCGATTCAGTTCAAGAAAGATTCGCCGTTTGTGCTCGTTCGCGATAAACAGGGTAAGGTAGCCGAGTTACCCGTTGAAATCGGTGAATCTGACGGCAGCAACACCGAAATTATTTCAGGCCTTGACGAGCAGGCGAAAGTGCTGATACCCAAGATTCAGGTACCGGGCTCTGGCAAAGGCACAAACCCTTTTATGCCGACGCGCGGCAGCAAATCGGGCAGTGGCTCAGGCAAAAGCCGCGCGCACTAAGCGCGCCGAAACGTTAATGATTGAAATCCACAATTTGAGCAAGAGCTATTCGCATGGTGGTGGCACCGTGCATGCGCTTCGTAACGTATCGCTTGAGATCGCACCTGATGAATTTGTGGCAATCATGGGCCGTTCGGGTTCTGGCAAATCGACCCTGTTGCAGATTCTCGGCCTGCTTGATGTGCCGACGAGCGGCAGCTACAGGCTCTTTGGCAGAGAGGTCGCGCATCTCGCCGAAGACGAACTGGCGATCTTGCGCAGGCAAACACTGGGTTTTATCTTTCAGCAATTTCATCTGCTGCCGCGGCTCAAAGCAATCGACAACGTCGCAATGCCGCTGCTCTATTCGGGGCGCACGGGTATTGCCCATAGCCCTGAAAAACTCATGCAAGAAGTTGGTCTTGCAGACCGCGCCGGCCACAAACCCTCAGAAATGTCAGGCGGGCAGCAGCAGCGAGTGGCAATCGCCCGGTCGCTCGTGAACGCTCCGCGTATTCTTTTGGCCGATGAACCGACTGGCAATCTCGACACCGCTTCGCAACACGATATTCTCGAGCTTCTGACGCAGATGCACCAACAGGGTCTCGGTGTTATCGTCGTCACGCACGACGAAGAGGTCGCCGAACGCACCAACCGGATCATTCGCATGCAAGATGGCGAAATAGTCGAAGATAGACAGAAGAAGCGCGGGATTACCAAGGGGGCTCAGGCGTTTCGCAGAAACGCCGCGGCCCCTTTGGAATCTAAATCCCCGCCGCCCCACGCAGGGGGCGGCGGGGCACGATTCTTCGCGCAGCTCGTGCGCGAAGGATACCGCGCCGTGCTCGCAAACAAACTGCGCAGTGCATTGTCGATGCTCGGCATCACGATCGGCGTGGCTTCGGTGATTGCCATGCTCGCGCTCGGCCGCGGCGCGCAAGAATCGATTGAATCACAGCTCAAGAGCCTCGGTGCCAACGTGCTGGTGCTGCGGCCAGGGTCGGCGCGCGTGGGCGGCGTCGCGCAAGAAACCGGCAGCCCCGCGCGCATAACGTTTGAAGACATCGCCTGGGTGCGCGAACGAATTCCCGGAGTACGCGCCGTCGCCGGTAACGTCAGCGGCCGGGGACAGGTTTCTTACGCGAACCGCAACTGGAACACGCAGGTTCAGGGAGCGACCACAGATTATGCAACGATTCGCAGCGCGACACCCTTTTTAGGGCGCATGTTTACACTCAAAGAATCGCAGCAGCGCGCGCGGGTAGCCTTGGTCGGGCTGACGGTCGTGCGTGAACTCTTCGGGTCTGAGAACCCGATCGGCAAATTCATCAAAATCAACAAGGTAAACTTTCAGGTGATCGGTGTAATGCCCGAAAAAGGGGGCACGGGCTACCGCGACCAGGACGACGTGATCGTGATTCCGCTGCAGACCGCGATGTACCGGCTGCTCGGCAAACAGTTCGTTGATTCGTTAGACATTGAAAGTGACGGTCAGGTTAACCTTGACGACCTCGGTGACGCGATTCGCCGCGGCATGTACACACGCCACCGTGTTCCGGTTTCG
>JAKQXK010000133.1 GCA_029561505.1 Spirochaetota bacterium
GTGGACGCTGCCTGCGTGTTGCGTATCGCCTTCAATCTGATCAGACGCCTTTTGTAATTACGGCTTACGATATCACTGATCGGGAAACGATAATCTTGCTAGAGGATCAATATGAAAGTGATCGATAGAATCGAAATTGAATATGTCGTGCCTGAAACCCAAGTCGAGCGCGATGAGATTGCAGCAATTATCCGCGACTTTGAAGATGAAAAGAATCGCCCCATCGATTTAACGCGTTTTAGAAAGTTTGGCGGCAATTCTCACGTATCGAAAAAGGGCTACTGGCGCCAAACGCATTCAGCGAGTCGCTAGAAATGAAACTCTACGGTAGCATTACCTCACCCTTCGTACGCCGCGTGCGTTATCTCTGTTTTGAGCTCGGGCAACCGTTCGAGCTGGTTGATTCGCTCACAGAAGCCGGGCAATCGGCAATGCGCGAAAAGAACCCGATCTGGAAAGTACCCTGCGCCGAAATCGACGGGCTGCTCATCTGGGATAGCCACACCATCATTGATTACCTCACTGAAAAATTTGCCGATAACCCCAATGCTCTCAGAAAGCCGACAGGTGCCGAACGCTGGCGCGAACGCAATCTGGTGAGTGCAGCCGACGGTTGCGTTGAATCGGCCATAAACGTATTCTATCTCAAAAAAGACGGTGTCGCCGTGGGCGACGTCGCTTACCTCGTGAAGCAGCGTGCCCGCGTCGAATCGATTTTAACGTGGCTTAAGTCGCAGCTACAGGGCAATTTTTTCACCCCAGAGGCCAAAATCGGCCTCTCAGAGCTCACGCTCTATTGTATTCTCGATTGGCTCAGGTTTCGTGAAATGTACCCCGTAAACGATGACGCTGTGCTCAAGGCCTATTTGAATTTTCATGCGGGCAGGCCGGGCATTGTCGCGACGCGTCTGCCTGGTTAATCTCTCCGCCTTTTTCACCGGGGGTTGCGCCACGGTTCGGTCTGCAGAAAGATTGCCTGTGTACCTCGGTGACAAGAGCTGCCGTATTAAAATTCTGCTAATAATTGCCGATAGTTGATGAAGGTACCTACACGATGAGAATAGCTTTGTTTTTTTCCCTGTTTTTCGTGACGCCGATGGCCGTCTTCGCATCAGGCGACGCACACGACCCGGTGCACGATTTGCTCATGCACATCGGCCTGACGATTCTCATCGCGACAATCGTCGCATATTTGGGCAATCTGGCAAAACAACCGCTGATTCTGGCGTACCTCGCGGCGGGCGCGATAATCGGGCCGAATTTTGGTTTGGGCCTCATCAAGAGCGAGAAGGATATCTCAACAATCTCAGAGCTGGGCCTCGTCTTGCTGCTCTTCATGATTGGCATGGAGATTGATCTCAAAAAAATCAAAGCTTCAGGCAAGTCTCTGATCTTAACGGGCATCACGCAGTTTGCGATCTGCGCCGGTCTCGGTATCATGTTTTTTCAGCTGATTGGCTTTGCGCTCGGCGGCGGCAAATACGACGCATTCTACCTTGCGGTTGCCTGCGGCATTTCGTCGACCGCGATCGTGGTCAAACTTCTGTACGGTAAGTTTGAGCTCGATACGCTCGCGGGCCGCTTCACCCTCGGCACCCTCGTCTTTCAGGATATCTGGGCGATTGTGATTCTGGGCGTGCAGCCAAATCTGGCCGACCCGCAGATATTGCAGATTCTTCTTTCATTCGCCAAGGCGGGTGCGCTCGTCGCGGTGAGCATGGCGCTCAGCAAATATGTTTTGCCTGCGCTTTTCAGCCGTATCGCGAAGATTCCCGAGATGACCTTGCTGTTGTCGGTCGGCTGGTGTTTTGCCGTGTGCGCAGCTGCGCTGGCGATGGGGCTTTCTATTGAAATGGGCGCGTTGATCGCCGGTGTTTCGATTTCGACATTTCCCTATAACCTTGACGTGGTCGCCAAAATCACCACGTTGCGCGACTTTTTTGTGACGATTTTTTTCGTTTCGCTGGGCATGAAAATACCCAACCCTGTCGCGCATGCCAGCCTTGTCGGCATCGCCTTTATCGCGGCGCTATTTGTGATCTTGTCGCGTTTTCTTTCTATATACCCGGTGTTGTTCTCTCTCAAAAACGGCAACCGCGTGAGCGTGCTCACTTCGCTTAACCTTTCGAATATCAGCGAGTTTTCGCTCGTGATCGCCGCGTTGGGCCTTGCCGCCGGGCACATCAGCGCAGACATACTTTCGATCATTATTTTCACTTTTGTGATCACGTCGATCTTCGCGCCATACATGATTAAGTATAACCAGCAATTGCAGCCACGCGTGACGCGATTCTTCGAATTTTTTGGTCTCAGGGACAGCCGAAAGTACGTCGAGCCGAGTGAAGAAGAACTGCAAAAAGACGTGGCACTGCTTGGTTTTTACAAAGTCGCCAGCTCGTTTGTCACAGACGCGGTCGAAACGGCAGGTAAGAACAGCCTCAAAGACAAGATTGTGGTCGTTGATTTCAACCAGACCGTACACGCGAAACTGAAGAGCCTTGGCGTTCCGGCGGTTTATGGCGACATCGGCCATATCGATACACTGCACCATGTGGGCCTGCACCATACCAAGGTTGCCATCTCGACGATACCTGACACGATTCTGGTCGGCACGAGCAACACCAAGTTGATCAAACAGATTGAAGGGATTGCTCCGCACGCGAAGATAATCGTGACGGCTGAAAATCCTCAAACGGCTTTGAAGATGTACGAAGACGGCGCCGACTACGTATTCTTGCCGCGCCAGCTCGCTTCGGCGCACCTGACGCCGATTGTACGTGATATGCTCGTGGTGACCGACGCAGACGACAAATCAGCTGCCGCCAAGGCGCGCAAAAAGAAAGCGAGCGAGCGGCTCGAAAAACTGCGCGAAAGTGCGATAACCGAACTCAAAGACCGCCACGAAATCATTAACTGACAGGTTCCATAAATGGAACCTGTCAGTCAGCAGGCGCCGGAACCGAAAAAGTGAAAAGCAGCAAAGTCGCTTTGTTTCAAAGCGACGACGCGCTTTAGCAGTCGTTTACCGCGGTAAACGACGAGGCTTTTCACTTTTTCGGAAATTATTCCGGCGCCTGCTCAAAAGTTGCTGCCCACTGCCCGGCATTTTTTAGGTCGGTGGTTCATTCATAGCACCCTGTTTGCCGACAATCAGATAGGTACCTGCCTGCCATGATCAAACAAGATAACGTCTATAAACGCTATTTTGATGCGTTGCTGCTCGTCTTTACGTTGTTCGCCGCGCTCGAAGTGCCGCTGCACCTGGCGCTGCAATACCCGGCCCCCCCGTGGATTCGCATTGTTAACCTGCTCTACCCGATTATTTTCACCATCGACATCATTACGACTTTTTTCACAACCATCACCGTCGACGGCGAAGAGGTTACCTCTAAAAAGCGTATCGCTATCCATTACCTGCGCAGCTGGTTCATCGTTGACCTGATCGCCGCTACGCCTTTCGACCTGATTTTCGCCGACGGCTGGCTCTCAGAAGCGAGCAACGCAGCGCGTTCGTTGCGGCTGTTTTCACCGCGTTACATTCAGATTCTGCTGCTCGTGCGCATGCTCAGAATCTATCACATCTTTCCGTTTCTCGAAAAGACGCGCAAGAAGGAGCTCTTTAATCCCGGTTTGGTGCGCCTCTTTTTCACTATCTTCGTCGTTCTGATTATCGCGCACTGGGTCGCCTGCGGCTGGATGGCCCTGGGCAAAAAAGACCCCGCACTGGACTTCTTCACAAACTACGTTAAGGCGCTTTATTGGTGCATCACGACGATCACGACGATCGGCTATGGCGATATCACGCCGTCGACGAACGCCCAGACGATTTATACGATGTTTGTGCAGCTGACCGGCGCCGGCATGTACGGTTATATCATTGGTAATTTGGCGAGCATGCTCGCCAACAGCGATCTCGCGCGCACGCAGTTTCGCGCCAAAATGGAAAAAATTCAGACGTTCATGCAATACCGCGACGTGCCCGGCGAATTGCAAGACAGCATACGCACATACTACGACTACCTATGGAACAACCGCCGTGGCTTCGATGAATCAGCTGTGCTCGACGAGCTGCCGTCTTCGCTGAAGCTCAAGGTGGCCTTGCACTTAAACAAAGAGATCATCGAAAAAGTGCCTATGTTTCGCGGTGCGTCAGACGAGTTCATTCGTCAGATCGTATTGAACCTGAAAGCGGTGCTTTATACACCGGGTGACTACATTTTCCGCAAAGGTGAAATGGGTGACCAGATGTACTTTATCAGTCGGGGCAAGGTTGAAATCGTTTCTGAAGATGGCGCGACCATTTTTGCGACCCTCTCTGAAGGGGGCTTTTTCGGTGAAATTGCCCTGCTGTTCAGCAGCGAGCGCACGGCGAGCGTTCGGGCGGCTGAATATTGCGACCTCTATACTCTGGATAAGTTCACCTTCGACAACGTGCTGCAGAAGTTTCCTGAGATTGCCGAGCAGGTGCATATCATGGCCGAAGAGCGCCAGCAACGTAACTTGCAAGACCAGCGCAACGTGGCAACCATCAAGCCCGAACACGCCCGTATCGAGGGGTTGCGCGCTGTTTATGATTCAAAGCGTATCTTGTTAGACTGGCGAGACGTTCAAGGGGTGAATGGCTACCAGGTTGCCCGCTGGAACGACGACCGCGAAAAATGGGAATTTATCACCCGCTCCGCCCCGCTCAGCGAATGCATCGACTTGTTGCCGTTCCGCGCGAAGACCAATACATACCGCGTGCGGGCAATCGTCGGTGAAGAGTTTGGGCCGTGGTCACCCGCGCGCCACGTCGACCTCTAATACGCGCCTCAACCAGAATGCAGGTGCGCTGGCCTACCACAGAAAGAGGTTATGCGATCAGGCTTCTGGTATTGTCAGCAGCTAGATTTCACCAGCAGCTTCTCGCCGCTCGCGGCGTTTCTTGACAAAATATTTTACAGTGAAATAGAGAATCACGCCTGCAATAACGAGTACAATACCATTCTCGATATTCTTAATGACGGTTACAGCATGGTTGATCTGATCGCCAAAGAAATAGCAAGATAACACAATCGCCGGTACCGAAATCAGGGCGGCGAGGCCGTCAAACATCAAGAAGACGCGAAAGGGAATACCCAATGCCCCCGATGACAGAAACACGAGCGATCTCAGGCCCGGCATGAAACGAGCCGAAAAAATGACTTTGTTGCCGTGGTTCTTTAGTTTGTCTTTAACGGCTTCGAGTCTCTCGGCATGCATAATTTTGGCCATCCATTTCCATTCGAAGACGCGGTAACCAAAGCGCTTACCGATCTGAAACATCGCGCCGTCGCCAAGCATTACGCCGGCAAGCCCCACGGCGACCATAACAAACGGATCTGCCTTCTGGTAATAGGCCATAAGGCCGCCGGCAATCAGAGTGATGTCTTCGGGAATCGGTAGGCCAAACCCGCACAGAAGTAAGACACCGAAGACGAGAATGTAGCTCCACGGTTCGTGAATCGACTGAATCGTCTGAATTATGCCGTCAAGGTTGAACATGTGTACCGCGAGTATCTGCGGATATGAAAGGCCGTGTCAACTCAATGCAGGCCTAAACCGCCCTTAAGGCTGAATTTCAGAGCTTGTACTGTGCAAAAAGGGTTTTAGCCATTCCATTGCACTTTTTTCGTCATTGAACAGCCGCGTCGGTAAACGCGGCCGGTTAAACTGAATAAAGATGTTGCCCACCATGCGCTGAAAGTTCGAATGTATGATAAAGGCAAAAGCGTTGATATCTGATTCGCGGTCTCGCGCCGAGAAATATGACCGCGCCTGAGGCGTAATCGACTTGAGGTTCTTCAGGTCGATCAGCAGTGGACGCTTGCGTCCCCGGCAGAGTTCGTTGACGACGAGGCTGTTCTCTATGGCAAAATTCAGTACAATATCGACCCCCGCCTTCGCCTCTGTGCGAATATAACCTTCGGGTGTGCGCCAGGTTCTGAAGCCGTGCAGATCATGTATTTTCATAGAACTCATCGCTGTCGCCCAAGAGACCCTGCATGCCCTCATGAGTCTGAAAAGCAAAAAATAGCTTGTCCGCCGGCTCAGGGGGATTTAGCTGTTTAATATGAACAAAACACTATTTGTATTTCTGCTCCTTATTGTCACGGCGTTCTCGCTCTCTGCCAAGCACCATAAAGGTGATCACCCGGGCAAAGGCATGAAAGGCCCGATGCACGCCAAAATGCTCGAAAAAATCGACACCGACAAAGATGGCAAAATCTCGAAACAAGAATGGCAGACCCACCACGACCAGAAATTCACCGAGCTCGACACAGACAAAGATGGCGCGATTTCGCACGATGAATTTAAAGCACACCACCAGAAAATGATGAAAGAGCACCAGGCCAAAATGGGCATGAAAGAAGACGGCCCGGGCGACGAAAAACGTAAACATAAGAAGCCGCCACGCAAAAAGAAAAATAAAGATGACGATCTGCAATTTGACGGCCCGGAAGCCGAAGGTAAAGAGTAAAAGCGGCAAAAGGCAAGAAAGCCCAAATGGAAACCGAACGTTCTGAATCCTCATCGTCGGCGCCACCCGAAGCACCGGGAATGATGCTGCAAGTGCTCGATGGCGCGTACCTGCAGGTGTTAAACGGCTTTGGTTTTTTTCCCTCTGCCGAAGCCGTTGCAGCCGAATATCTCGCGCACAACAACAACGATGTGCGTCGCGCAGCGGCTGATCTCATCAATTGGCAGATGACAAAGGCTGCCACTTCGGGTTTTTTGACCAATATCGGCGGTGCGGCAACTCTACCCATTTCTATACCGGCCAACATCTCGAGCGTGCTCTATCTGCAACTGCGCATGATTGCCTCAATCGCGATTCTTGGCGGGCACGATGTGCGCTCAGATAAGGTCAGAACGCTCGTCTATGTCACGCTGCTCGGTTCGGCCGCTGCCGACATTCTGAAAGAAGCCGGTATACATCTGGGGCAGAAACTCACCGTAGCAGCGATCACCAAGATCACGGGACTTGTGGCCCGAAAAATGGCGACAAGCGCAGCCGCCCGCCTGCTCGGTAAACTCGGGCTCTCGAGCGCACGTAATTTCATGAAGCTTGTGCCGGTCGCCGGCGGCCTCGTCGCCGCGGCCACTGATGCAGGCGCTACCAAGACAATAGGGGTAGTCGCGACCAAACTCTTCATCGGCGAAGAGCCCGCGGCCACCGGCAAAAGTCTTGACGCTACCCTCGGTACGCAGAGCGTCGGCGTATGAAAGTTTATATCGCCGAAATCATCGGCACCGCGACGCTCGTTCTCTTCGGGTGTGGCAGCGCAGTTTTTGCCGGGGCAAATATCGGCCTCGTTGGCATTTCGCTCTCATTCGGGCTCGTGATCGTAGGTATGGCATATGCGATCGGCCCGATCAGCGGCTGCCACATCAACCCTGCCGTCAGCGTCGGCGCTTACGTCGCCGGGCGGCTCTCGGGCAAAAAGCTATTGGGTTACATAACCGCCCAATCACTCGGCGCAGTCATTGGCGCTTCGCTCGTTTATGCGATCGCAACCGGCGAACCGACTTACAAGCTTGCGGTCAATGGCCTAGGGCAAAACGGGTTCGGCGCAGGCTACCAGGGCGGTTATAACATTGAATCAGCATTTCTCTTCGAGGCAATCGCGACGTTTCTTTTTGTGATAGTTGTGCTTGGTTCGACTTCAAGCGCAGCACCGAAAAAATTTGCTGGCCTCGCAATTGGCTTCTTTCTCGTGCTGATACACCTTGTGGGCATTCGCATCACGGGAGTTTCAGTGAATCCGGCGCGCAGTCTTGGGCCTGCGCTCTTTGTGGGTGGGCTGGCGATTTCGCAGCTTTGGCTGTTTATCGTCGCACCTGTCATCGGCGCTGCGTTTGCGGGTCTAATGTACCGTGCCGGCGTGCTCGAAGATTAAAGCAATCACCAAATAGCCGTGCGAATCTTTACCGCAGCTTCAAGCCCTGTGTGTCGTCTTGTTCTGTTTTATGGTTTTGCCATTTCAGCGATGGCGCCGCTCTACGCGCAGCGCCTGAACCCCAAAGCAGCAAAAGAAACAGAAGAAAAGGCTGAGAAGACTAAACTGACAAAACCGGCAGCGGCCGACGAATTTGCCGTGCCGGCTCAAGCAACGCAGGGAGACGATCAGCCCAAACAGCCAGAAATGGTCAGGGCAAAAAAGCTCAAGGCTGACGGCGAAAAAGAAGCCGACGAACTACCGTTTGGTGCCCCCCAAATTGACAAGCGTGAGAATGTCTTTGGCGACAAAAAAGAAAAAGACGACATCATGAAGCGCATGGAATACCAAATCGGCTTCATCTCTGAGGGTGCGGGGTTCAATAACACAGACCTCAGAAAACTCGATGAGTCGACGGTGGCGACGATTCAGAACACCGACGACAAGATGACGCTGGCTTTTTCGCGCTTCTATGTTAACCTGTTTTTTCCGCTGACTGATGACCTCTACTTTCGGGTCGACATCTTTAAGAACGGTTTCTGGGGCCACGACCAATTGGCCGGAGCTAGCTCGAACAACAGTTCTTCGTCGACTCCGGTTGGGGCCGACCCATTCAACTTCGGTGAACTCTATCTGCACTACATTATCTGGAAAAATGAGCGCAATGACGTTTCGATAAAGATTGGGCGCCAGTTCTTTGAAATTGGCGGTGAAATCTATGACTACTTTCTGAAAGACTATCTCGATGCCGTCACCGTCAATTACGCCAATTCAATGATTGGCGGCTTTCGCGTCATGGCGTTCGACGCTTTTCAGCTCGGTGCCGACCCGACGCTGCATGCAAACTACGTGCGCTTCTTCTCTCATGACAACCAGCGGGTACGCTATTTTGACGGCGATACGAACGTATTGCGCGCAGGCTTCGTCTACGATTCGCGCAACCTGTTAAACTGGAAAGGCCCGCTCTCGGGCGACATGCTGCAAAACAAGCTCTATGCTTTTGGCGCGCGCTACGGCGCAGTGAGCCGCGGTGGTTCAGACAGGTCAAACCTCGGTGCATCTGGCAATTTCGCAGATAACGACTTCAATATGATGTTCGGCACCCGCTTTCTGCTGAATCTGCCACGAAAGCGTTACGTCATTAAGACCTTTTTTGATGCCGCGATGTCGACAGGCATCGACCGCCGTTTACCCACTGCAGCCAATGAAAGTCAGGATGTCGACACCAACGGCTACGGCATCGGTGGCGGGGGCAGCCTCGAGCTGCCGCGCGTTGTCTCTGCGCTCGACCTCGATTTCAACGTTGACGGTCTCTATGCTTCGGGCAGCAAATATGATCAGAACGGCAACCAAACCTCGCACGGGTTCACCAGCTTCAAAGGCAGCCGTCTCGGCGGTTTGATCATGAGCAAGTTCTATGGCGTGCGGCCGACCAGCTATACAGATTCTGCCGGCATCGGTGATTTTGCGCACGACTACGAGCGCAAAGCAGCCACCGCTTTTGGTCACATTGGCGTCGGCGCGACGCTTTGGCAGAAGCTGCGATTTGGTCTGGACTATTGGCTAGCCATCGATACCGGCAGCAGCCAGCTCTACGAACAGGCGCGTGCAGCCGGCACTACGTCATCGATCACGAGTACGGTGCTCAAAGCTCAAGATCGCCTGGGCAAAATGCTGGGGCAAGAGATCAACTTTTCGACAGACTTTGCGGTAAACAAATTCTGGACCCTCTACTTTAAGGTTGGCATCTTTTTGCCAGGTTCTTTCTATTCAACCCCCGGTGTCGTGACCGATACACCCTATGGCACCGACAACGCCATGGGCGTGCAGCTTGGGTCAAAACTGATATTTTAAGTTATGCTGACCATGGCGGACACAGTCCGCGATGGTTAGGGTAGCAACCTTGCTTCGACTTCAGAGCGGGGATAATGGAACACATTGGCGCAGTAGCCACATTTCACTTCAAGTTCTTGCAGGTCGCCAAAAACTTCTTCGATGTCGCGTTTGGCTAAGTCGACGATGCGCTCAAGGTAACCTTCACGGTTGCAGCGGCAGCGGTAGACCAGAGAGGTCTCAGAGGTCTGAATCCACTGTTCACCGGGATAGATGTCGTCGAGCAGATCCATTACGTCTTTTACGGCGTTATCGCTGAAATATTCGGTGAGTGATTCGAGTCTTTCGAGGTTGTCAGTGATGATAAATTTTCGGTCGTCAGAGACGCCCGGCAGCGCTTCAATGAGCAGCCCGAAGCATTTGTCGGCGACTACCCCGCGCTCGGCATCGGGGCAGAGGCGAGTTCCCGTCAGCATCAGCGTTGAAATCTGTTCGCTTTCATGCAAGTATTGCTGCACCAGATTGGGTATAGAGTTGCTCTTGCTGCCGACGGTACTGCGCATCTGTTCAGCCACCTGAGGATATCTCTTCGTTACGACTAACTTGGCCGAAAGCACGTCGGCATCGACTGCGTTGGTATTCTGCACTTCTTGAATGGCATCAAAAGGCTGGCACGCCGCGCGAAATATGCCTTCGGGCGTGGCCTCGACGATGAGGCTGCGAAAGAATTTTTCTGTAGAAACTTCGAGCGTAATGTCGTGCAGATCGCGAAAGAGCGACGCCAGCAGGTTCGTGCAGACCGTGAGTTCGCTGAACTGGTAAAGAACCCGGCTATCGACTTTAATTTGTGCCGTAGCGGCGTTGATCGCTTCAGCGGCGCTGACAAAAACTGCACGAAAATCGGCGCCTCGCGTATGAAAAGACATGCTGTGCGATTGTTTTTTCTGCGGCATGGTTTGTAGATCGCGCTAAACGGAATTCACATCGGCGGCGCGCAGCTTGCCGATATTCTCACGGGGTATAAAGCGTGCTGGCGTCAAACCGCATATCAAATTTCTATCCTCGTCATCTATGCCCGCGAGCCATGCCGCGAACTTTGTGGCAAGGTAGGGCGCGTACGTCATTGCATGATAGCCCATTGCGGTAAAAAAATACGGCTGCGGATTCGGGCCGGGAAGGCACCCTACGACTGGCAGCCGGTCGCGCGAAGCCAGACGCACGCCGCCGAAAAGATATGCCCTTTTCTTTTCATACATCAGCGTCGCACGCGCTTCGGCTTCTGCAGTTGTTTCGCCGTTGCGGTGGATAAACGCGGCGCGGCTGCCATGCCGCATAAAGTTTGTCGCTGCAGCAAGTCGCGTGACATCTTCTGGCGGGAAAAACGGATCTGAATTGACGTTGCCAAAGTAGGTTTCACCACCCGCAATTGGCTGGGCAGCACCGGGCATTATGGCATTCAATGCGTTCTGAGTCGCCTGGCCTGTCGCGATAAAAAAAGCCGAAAAGCCCAAATGCCGGGCTTCTGCAAAATCGATGCTCTTGCGAACAAACTGGACGTCTCTTTGATCTAAATAATCGCGCAGGTCGCGCAGGTATGGGCGCGTGCGTATGGTAAAGAATGTTCCGTAGCCGCCTTCGTGCCTCTGCACTGAACGCGCTGAAAATGGCAGCTGCGTATACCATGCCCGCGACCAGGTCGTTGCCCTCTGCCAGAGTTCAGGGCGTGGCTTCGACGCGTGGCAAGCGTGCATCATCGGAACCCGCAACCCGCCGCAACATTCTGGGTCAAAAACGGATACACGATAACCGTGGCCAACAAGAGCCGCTGCAAGGTGCAGGCCGCTGATGCCGGCACCCGCGATTGCAACCTGGCTGCCTTTTTGCAGGCTGCCAAGACCCTTACGCCATAACAGATCATGAAATTCCTGGCGCTTCACGGTTTGCGACCCACAAGCATTTCGCGCTTGCCGGCGAACCCCGGCACCTTCTCTACCAGAAAACCGGCGTTTACCAGATTGCGCCGCACCCAACCCGCAGAGCTGTAGGTTGAAAACGTGCCGGCCGGTTTGGTTAGCGCGAACGCGCGGTTGAATACATTATCGCTCCACATTGCTGCATTCTTTGCCGGTGAGAAGCCGTCGAAGTACCATGCATCGGCCGAAAAGGTGGCCTCTGTTAAGAAAGAGAGTACGTCGCCGTGGTATACCTCACCCCCCCGGCCCCCCTCTCCATTATATGGAGAGGGGGGAGGTTGAGAGGTTTCATTGTAGCTCCCGAGATGCGTTTTGGCTCCCCTCTCCACGATGTGGAGAGGGGCTGGGGGTGAGGTAAACTCCGCTCGACAAATTTTTAACTGCGCAGCTAAAGCCTTCACTGCGGCCTCGTCGGGAAAATTCTCCTCAACGGAATAATACCGCAGCTTATACAGGCAATCCACCTGCTTGGCCGCATGCATGGTCAGAGCGTAGTTCAGACCAAAACCAAACCCCAATTCTGCCACGGTAAAGCTTTCTGATTCGCAAATGCGCTTCGCGATGCGATTGGCTTCGATAAAGACGAACTGCTTTTCGGCTTCAGGGTCAGCCTGGCTGAAGTAAATGTCGTCGTAAATGGTTGAGTAGAATTGCTGCACTTCTCTCGCTAAGCGCAGGTGAGGCGTCACATTTTCGGAATATTGCGGCCGTAAAAGATCTCGTTCATCTCTTTCTTAAGACTTTGCTTTATTTTCTTTTTGTCACCAGGCGCAAAATCTTTCTTGGCTGAGCCAAAGAGATAGTTATCAAGATCAAATTCTTTCAGAATCATTTTTGTATGAAAAATATTCTCTTGGTAGATGTTGATGTCGACCATCTGGTACATCTGGCGCAGGTCTTCAGAAATAAAATTCTGAATTGAGTTAATCTTGTGGTCGATGAAGTATTTCTTGCCGTCAACGTCGCGTGTGAAACCGCGCACCCGGTAATCGCTCATGACGATGTCAGGGCTGAACGAATGCAGCAGGTAGTTCAGAGCTTTCAGAGGCGAAATTTGGCCGCAGGTTGAAACGTCGATGTCGGCCCTAAATGTGCTGATGCCGTGGTCTGGGTGGCTTTCAGGGTACGTATGTACTGTAATGTGGCTTTTGTCAAGGTGCGCGACGACTGCCTCTGATTCGGGGCCGGGTATCTCGTTGTCGGTATCGAAACGGTTGCGCTGCTCGATTTCGAGGTGATTTTCTGAAACCAGCATGGTCACCGAAGCACCCTGTGGGTCGTAGTCTTGTGAGGCAATATTCAGAATATTGGCGCCAATGATTTTCGCCACATTTGTCAGAATCTCGGTAAGGCGTTCAGCGTTATACACTTCGTCGATATATTCGATATATGCCCGCTGGTTTTTGGGGCTGACCGCGTAACAAATGTCGTACATGTTGAAGCTCAGGGTTTTCGTGAGGTTGTTGAAACCGTAAAGCTTGAGCTTTTTTTTCAGGGGCTTGATTTTCATTATTGGGTTTAGCTGCCGCGGCCCGCGGCTGACGGCTGATCGGGCAGAAAAAACAGGGGGTCAATTCTATTTGGGCATGCAAGGTCTGTCGGCTAGCCCCGTGGTAAAGTGTTGACGCCCTATTTTCAGTAGCCGTATTCACGCTTAGACAGGCTTGTAAACTTTCGGCATAGGCCATGCCGATACTTTAAGGGCACATTCCTGATTTTGCGCAAAAAATTTTGAAGAGGTATTGAATGAAAAAAATTCTGGCAATATTTCTTTCGGCAGGTTTCAGCGTTGCACTGTTCGCACAGGCAGCGGGGACAGACCCGAAAGATTCTAAAGTTATCGTAGTTGAGGGCGAACAAGGCCCACAATCAACTCCAGTGGTGCGTACCATCACAACCAAAAAAGGTTACGCAACAACTACAACAGTTCCCGAAACTGTAACAACCGTGACAGCCCCTGAAAAGGTGCTCGTGCGTGAAGGCCTGCTTACCTGGCTTAGCATAGGTCTGCGCAGCTCGATCGACTATCACCTGACACCCAAAGAGGGCTCGCTGAGCTGCCTTTGGCTCTACGGCGAACTCTATAACACGAGCTGGGGAATCCAGGCAGGTGTCGGTTACCTGTGGACACCAGTTACAACATACACAAGCCAGCTTGGCACAGTGTTTAACGGAACTGGTTCACGTGGTTATGTGACTTTTGACCTAATCGGTAAGTATTACTGGTGGTTCGCTCGCTTTTGGTGGGTAGGCGCAGGTGCAAACTATGCGGCACTGCTCGGTGGCCAGCTGAAATGGTACGACTCTGCAACCGCAGCAGCGGCAGCAGCCTCTGCAACTAACCCAACTGATGCAACGCAGCAAGCTGGTTATGCGCGCTGGGCAGACATCAATGCCGGCGGCGGTGTGCTCTACGCTCAAGTAGGTACTGGTCTTAAGATCGCAATGGGCAATGGCTTCAATGTTGTAAACTTTGAGCCTGAGTTTCGCGCTCTGATTCCACTCAATGCGCCGACAGGTTACGGTACAATTCTCCGTTTCAACGTCGGTTTCTCATACGCATTCGGTCTTTAATGACCATTTATCTGTGTGAGCCTGGCTCACGCAGAAAAACAAATAAAGAAGCCCCGCAAGGGGCTTTTTTATTTCCCGGCTGTGTCTTTCATGGCGGTTGGATATATACCGGTGCGCCGGTGGCCTTGAAATTCAAAGCTACACCGCAGAACCGTAAACACACTTAATCCATGAGCGATGCCAAATTCGGTGCTGTCACGGCAGCGGCTTCTATTGCCGCCAAGAATGCCGTGCTCTACGCCCGCCAAAAAAACCTGATTGAACAGCACGATATTGCTAAACTCATTCTGCGCGCCGCGTGGCCCGAGGCGCAAACGAGCGACAAAACGCAACAAGGCGTACTCTATAAAGACGGTATATCTCCCGTCGCTGTTGACATGCCAAGTTTTATCGTGGCAAAAGAAAATCTTCTGCAGGTTGTCGAATTCTTGCGGACGGCTGATGACTTTCGTTATGACTTCTTGCTCGACCTCACTGCGGTAGACTATCTGGGTTCACCCCGTGAACAAGACGCGGTCGAAAATGCCGGTTGCCGCTTTCAGATCGTATACCTCGTGCGATCAATGGATGCAGACCGTCGCACGGCGACATTCAGAATTTCCGTGCCCGTCAACGAAGGCGACGAAGTGCCCACTCTCACTTCGGTGTGGCCGGGGGCGAACTGGCCTGAGCGCGAAGTCTTCGACCTTATGGGCATTCGCTTTGCCGGACACCCTAACATGCGCCGCATTGTACTGCCCGAAAACTTTCGCGGGCATCCGCTGCGCAAAGACTTTCCGGTGAAGGGCATCGGCGAAGATTATCTGATCGAAGACCTGTTGTACAAACGGCGCAACGTCGATTGACTATGGAACACGGAGGTTCGAAGGTCGGCGCTGGCAAGGATGGCATCGTTGCGCCGACTATGGAACACGAAGGTTCAAAAGTCGACGCAGGCAACGATGGCATTCACTCGATACCACCTGTAACTTACAGGGGCAAAGTTCGCGATGTTTATGATCTCGGCGACCAGATGCTGCTCGTGTCGTCTGACCGGCTCTCGGCGTTTGATGTCGTCTTCGGTGACGCGATACCCGAAAAGGGTAAGATTCTCAACAGTATTTCAGCGCATTGGTTCTCTTTGTTAAAAGATTTTCCGCACCATTTTATATCCGCAAATCTTGCCGATCTGCCCACGGCGTTTCGCAGCGTTGCGTTCGAAGGGCGGGCCGCCTTGGTCAAAAAAACCCAACGCATCGATTTTGAGTGCGTGGTGCGCGGCTTTCTCATGGGGTCAGGTTTTAAAGAGTATCAGGTAAGCCAAACGCTCGCAGGTGAAAAATTGCCCGCGGGGCTCGTTCGCGGGGCGGTCTTGCCCGAACCCCGTTTTACTCCCGCTGTCAAAAACGATACGGGTCACGACGAGAATATTTCTTACGCCGAAATGCAAGCCAGATTACCGCAGCATGCCGAAACACTGAAGCAGAAGAGCCTTCAGCTCTTCGCTTTTGCGTTCGCCGCGCTCAAAGATCGCGGTATTTATCTGCTCGATACAAAATTTGAATTCGGTCTGCTGAATGGCGGGCTGTTGCTGATCGATGAAATTTTCACGCCCGATTCTTCTCGCTTCGTTAAAATCGAGGCTTATAATAAGGCTATGGCCTTGGGTGTCGAAATACCCACGATGGATAAGCAGATCGTGCGTGACTATGTCGAGAGCATCGGCTGGAACAAACAGCCCCCAGCGCCCCGACTGCCCGCCGAAGTCATTCAGAAAACTGTTGCGCAGTACCGTAAAATGCAGACCACGATACTCTCTATCACGTCAGAGTTAACATCAAAAAAATGAGGATTTCTCAATGAAACATTTCAACGCCACTGCAACAGTCAGATTCAAGAAATCGGTGCTTGAGCCGCAGGGCAAGGCCATTCAGCTGTCGCTTGCTGAAAAAGGGTCGCATGAGTTTTCGCTGGTTCGTGTCGGTAAATATATCGAAGTCGAGCTTGAGGCCGTTTCGCTCGAAGAAGCGAAACAGAAAATGGAAAAAATTGCGGGCGACATGCTCTATAACGATGTGATGGAAACCTGCGAGATTCACGTTCAAGAGGTAGCAATATGAGAGCCCCGAAACCTTCTTGGGTCTCCCGTTTCGGGCGCGGAGCCGAGGGGTGAAAGCGGCAATCCTAACGTTTCCCGGCAGCAACTGCGATCAAGATCTGGTCTCAGCATTAATGACAGAATACCAGATCGAGGCAGAACTGCTCTGGCATACACGCGCATTCGACGTTGCGCACGACATCTATTTTGTTCCCGGTGGTTTTTCTTACGGTGACTATTTGCGCACAGGCGCGCTCGCGGCACAAAGCCGCTCGCTCGGTTCATTGCGCGAAGCCGCGGCAAAAGGGAAACCTATCGTCGGTATTTGCAACGGGTTTCAGATTTTATGCGAAGCGAAGCTGCTGCCGGGTGCCCTGATACGCAACGAGAACCTGCAGCACATCTGCGAATGGGTTGGCCTCAAGGGCGACGGCGACTGGCGAGGGGTGTATCCTGATGGTTATGCCCTACCCGTTTCACACGGTGAAGGCAATTTTATCTGTTCGGCCGATGACCTGAAGTCGATTCAAGATAACGGTCAGGCTCTGCTACGCTATACTCACAACCCTAACGGTGCCACGTTCGATATAGCAGGGCTGGCTTCAGTCAATAAACGCGTGATCGGTCTCATGCCGCACCCAGAGCGCGCGTTGAAAGAACAACCAGACGCAGCTGTATCAAAGGCCCGCTTCGGCAGACTCTTCTTCGAAAAAATATTCTCGCTCGTTTCAGCCTGACATGTCGAAGGCGCTCGTTGCAGGTGTCTTCGGCGCATACCACCATGTTCTGCCATATCCGCTAGTCAGTCGGGCCGAACGCTTCAAGGCGAAGGCGCGCGGCAAGCTGCGCATCGAATACCGTGAGCGCAATGAAGGTTATAAAAAGCTGCGTGAATCTCTGCTCGCCGTCGGTGATATTGTTGATATTTCTGAAGACGCTAAGAATCCCGATACCTGGATTATCGAGGCGGTTGAAAAGCGACGCAATGCTGTACACCGCGCCTCGTTCGGCCGCCAGCAGTGCCTTGCTGCCAATATCGACGGCGTTGTCATCATGGCGAGCGTGCGCTCACCCGAGTTTAATCTTGGTTTCGTCGAGCGCTGCCTGGCCGAAGTGCAGATATCGGGCGTTTCGGTCTTGCTCATCGTCAATAAGTATGACCTGATAACACAGCCCGACGAAGAAACCGAAAAGGTCTTGCGGTGGTACGAATCGATTTCTATCGCAGTGCAGCGTGAAACATTGAAAGACGGGTTGTCGCCCGCTCTGCGTGAGCGCTTTGCATCGGGCACCTGGCTCTTGCTCGGGCAATCGGGCACGGGCAAGAGCACTCTGCTAAACCAGCTGTTCGGTCAGTCGCTTCAGGCAGTGGGTGAAATCAGCCTGATTAACAAAGGCCGCCACACCACCACAAACCCGGCGCTTTACTGTGACCCTGAAAATTCAAAACTTGTACTCATCGATGTACCCGGCCTGCGCGAATTTGGCATGCACCACCGCGATGCACAGGAAATTCGCCAGGCATACCCCGATTTTCTGCGCTACCAGTGCCGTTTCGAAAACTGCCTGCATCTAAATGAACCAGGCTGCGCCGTAAAAGCGGCAGTCGAACAGAATGAGATTCCCGAGTTTCGTTACCGTTATTACGTTTCGATGCTCGATACCGTTCAAGAGAACTTTAAGCCGCGCAAGGGCGACTACTGGCGCGGTATCAGAAAATAGGCCAGATCAAATCTGTTCGTCTTCGAACTGGCGCGGCCGGTACATAAGGCTCCATAGCTGAATCTGTGCGGGCTCGAGCGCAAGTTTTTGTCGCAGCAGCCACGCTGCATGCCCGAGAGTCGCGCCGGTTGTGAAAACATCGTCGCACAGTATATACACCTTTGCCTCGGGAAGCGGGCGCCCTGAAAGTTTCAGCGTTTCGGCGATTCTCTGAAATCGCTGTGCTTCTTTCAGAGCCTTGTTCTGCTTGCCTTTTTGCGAGAAGTCAAAAACAAATGCTGATCGCGAGAGTTTTTCCGGTGGCACGGTTCGTTTCAGTAAGTTATGCAAAAATGGTTTACTCGAAGGCATTTCGATAAATGAGGATTCAGGAGTGTTCAGTTTTTGCAGGCTCGGTACCGCCCATTTCTGAAGCTGCTTCTGCGCCCGGCGCCGATCGGAGAATTTAGCTGCCGCAAACAGCGATTTCGCAGCGCCTTCATAGATGAGTGCGTGGTGGCGCGCATGCCCGTTAGCGGTTAAGGTGCCTTCTTTAGCTGCGCATAAAGTTTCGGCGCATTGCCTGCACAGCAGGCCATCTTCGGCGAAGTGTTTGTCACAATGTAAGCAGGTCTCAGGGAAAAGCTGATCCAGAAAACCCGAGACAAGTCGCATAGGCCTAGATATTACGCAGGTAGAGGCGAATCCAGTCTTGCAGATTTTCGCGCGTTACCTCAGCAGGGGTTTCGCCGGCACGGCGCAGCTTTTCGGCAGCGGTTTCGATTTCTTTCAACGCATAGCCCAGCGAGAGCAGCGCCTGCACCACAAGATCATGCGACGTTGCCACAGGGATTGCTTCCCGTGAGCCGGGGTTTACCGCCAGTTTCTCGAGCTTGGTTTTTTTTGATTGCGCTTCAAAACATAACTTCTCGGCCTTGGTCTTGCCGACGCCGGGCACGCTTGTCAGCGTTTTGATATCCCCCTTTTTCAGAGCATCGACAAGCTCGGCCGCGCCTATGGTTGAAATGATATTCATTGCCGCCTGCGGGCCAAAACCATGCAATGAGCGAATAAAATCAAAGAGCGCCGCTTCGCCCTCATTGAGAAATCCGAATAGCTGCGCGTTGTCTTCGGCATAGACGCTGCGCGTTACGAGCACAAATTCTTTGCGCGCAGTGTCAAAGCCGCCGCTCACAATCGCCTGGTAGACGTTGCCGGGAATTTTCGCGCCATAGCCGACGCCTGCGCAGTCAATGACCACAAAGAAAGGTTCAACACGAACCGGGATACCGCGCAATGAAAAAATCATATGAGAGACTGCCGCTCAAATCAGGGCGGACAAGTAGTTTTCTGACAAGCGGCGGCTGATGACGCAGACTATGCCTATTTTTTCCTGAGAAACTGGTCGAGATCGGGCGGCAATTGTGATTCTGATGCTGCTTTGTTTTCTTTTTGAATCTCCGCGTGAATTTCACCACGAAAGACCTTAACTTCTTTGGGGGCCTTGATGCCCAGCTTCACCTGATCGCCCTTAATTTCGACGACGATTATCTCTACATTGTCACCGATGACAATCGAGTCGTTAACCCTGCGCGCCAGAACCAGCATCAGGTTTTTCCCTGGCCTTTATCGACGAGGTCGAGCAGGGGCGTGCGAACCAGATGGTTCGGGTCGTCTGAAACGAATTGTCCGCCAAGTTTCTTGGGCCGGTTAATGAGAATCGGGCCCTGCAGGTTGATTGTCATTGCCTCGGGTTTGCCGGTGGGCACCGTGATGATGCCCCAGATTTCAGTATGGCTTTGGTTTGCCGCCTCAATCGTGCTGAGCGCCTGTTCATCTATACGCGGGGCATAGGTTGGCGTTATACCGGGAATTAGCGTGACGAGAAAGGCAAGACGTGCTTCTTCTAGCGATTGCAGCCAGTGAAAAGTGCTGCCAGATTTCGTCGGCAATAGGCCAAAGTGCCTGAAGTTTTCGAAGGCGAACAAGCCTTCAGGAAAAAAAAGCTGGTCTGCGGCATCAATTTCTATTGTGCCCAACGCCCGGGTTTCAAATTGCATATTTACTCTTTTCTGAAATAAAGAAATTAACCGCGGAGGACACGGAGGTACACGGAGCTTTCATTTATGGTTTACCATCCTTTTTATGCCATCGCGCAGATGGGGAACATTAAAGTTGATTAGCAGCCCAATATGCATCCCTGTCAATTTAAGGTACGTGAGTAGTTGGGCCTGGTGCAATGCATTAATCCTTTCGACAGATTTTAGCTCAACGATAACCTTATTGTCAACCAGAATATCAAGACGGTATCCCGCATCAATTTTCAATTCACCATAAGTAACGGGACATTCAATCTGTTTCGCGAAGCGAATCTGATTTAGGGACAGTTCGTAAGCGAGACAGGCTTCATATGCGCTCTCGAGCAAGCCCGGACCGAGGGTGGTATGCACTTGCATTGCGCACGATAGTATTTGGTGCGTCAGCCCTTCTTCATCCACCTCCGTGTACCTCCGCGTCCACCGTGGTTTAATCTAACTATCTTAAGAAGTCCATCAGGGTCTGCTTAATTATGCCCGCGCCGACACGCAGTGCGTATGAATGAACAGCTTCAAGCCACTTTAGGTCGACAATTGCCTGTGTCACGTCTACGCTTTCATTTTTCGCTAGCAGTTCTTTGGTGTAGGTGTTATCCCACGCGACGCGCTTTTCATGCTGTTCGAGCCGGTTCACGCGCGCGCCGACTTCTGAGCGGTAGCGCAATACGTTTTCGAGTGCGCTGTCGAGCGCTTCAAGGTCACGGCCGCCAATGAGCTTTACATCGCCCTTGATCAGGTCGTCGCGCAGCATAATAACGACTTCAAAAATAGAGAGACCCGAAACAGTGGCGGTCGTTGCGAAGTTGTTTGGGGGTTCTGGGTTCGTGCCGTCGATGAGGCCCAGGTCTTGTAACACGGTGCCGCCCTCGAGGTCTTCGAGCCAGATCTGGTGCGGTGATTTGCTCGTCAGAATGATGTCGTCTTGCGAGCCTTTGCTGGCACGCACTTCGACCGGTGCAGTGTTGATTTTGTCGATGATGTCATTGATCGTGTCGCCGGCCGAGACCTGAATTTTTACGCCATTCAAGGCAATCATTTGGTCACCCTGCGCAACGTACGCGGCCGAGTCTTTGTTTGAGGCGATTGAAGTGTTCGTGCCCCAAAAAACCCGGTTGCCAGGTATTGTGATATCCATCTGCTCGTTGCGCTCGATCTCGCGGTTCTGCACCTGAATGTCGCCTTGGTACTGTACGCCGGTCACCGCGTTACCCTGGTCGATGCCTGCAGTTTGCAGGTGTGAATATACCGGTAAGAATGGATCTCGCTCGATCACGCTGCCACCAAAGAGTGTTCTACCCGTCGCGTCTTTCGAATTGGCAATGTCGATCAGAGCGAGCAGATGCTGGTTAATTTCTTTAGCCACGGCCTCTTTGAGTTCAAAGCCGCTGTTGGTTCCGTTTGCCGCCTGCACTGTCAGATAGCGCATGCGCTGAAAAATCTCGCCCACGCGGTCAATCTGCCCATCCATGAGGTTCAGACGGTCTTTAGCTTCAGTTATGTTGCGGTCGTACTGATCGAGTTCGGTAAGGCGCGTGCGGTAGAGCATTTGGTTTGCTGCACCCACCGGGTCGCTCGACGGCAACTGAATGCGCGAGCCTGTCGCGAGTTCGCGTTCGGTCTTTTCTAGCGCTACCTGATGCCTGTTGAGTGTCGACAGCATCGTGTTGTTCTGCATTATGTTAGTTACTCTTATCATACATCTTCCTTTTCATCTTCATGTGTTGCGAGCCAGCGCTTACAGATGGTTAATTAGCTTATCGAGCATCTCATTCATCGTCTGCATATTTCGGGCCGCTGCGTTGTAGCCGTGCTGAAACTGCACCATTGCTGCCATCTCTTCGTCGAGATTCACGCCCATGACCGATTGCCGCAGGTTTTCAAGATTCGTCAGAATCAACTTCTGGTTATCTACCTGCTCTTTTGCCGTTTTCGATTCGATGCCCGCTTTGGCGATCAGTGCATTGTAAAATTCGTCGCTGTTACGGTATTCGCCGACCATCGTCTGCTTATGGCGCATCGCCTGGGCGATGCGTGTCGCATTGCCACCGTCTTTGGCGCCGAAAGCCATGTTGGCATCACCCGTGCCGCCAACGTCTTTGCCGAGGCCAGCGGCGATGAGTGCCGTGTTGCCCTCAACCTCGTTTGACAGTTGCATCGCGCCCGCAGGGTGAATGATCGAGGTTAGCGTAATGCGGTCGAGCGTCGACTGCAGTTTGTTGATCTCGTCGGTGCGTCGGTAGTCAAACGCGCCCGCCGCACCCGAATTCTGTAAGAGCCCCGAAAACCCGGTCAAAAATTCGCCCGAATCTTCGACGTGGCGAATCATGAAGTTCGTCAGGTAGTTATCAGAAGCTTCGCGTCCCTTTAGCACGAGGTTGTTATTATGGTTCAGGTAGGCGACAACGCCTGCATCTGACCTGTTAACAGCCTGTATTACATCATTCAAAGACATGTCGGGTCGATACGTGACATAGACGGGCGTGTGCGCCGCGTCGTTCTTCACGAACGACATGGTTCCCGCGACACCAATTGGCCGGTCTGCCGTTAACGCGTTCTTGCCGGCGATTTTGAAGATCGCGCTCGTGTCATCGATTCCGTCGCCCGAGAGATCATAGTTACCGCGAATGTTGCGTGAAAGCGGGTCGATCTTGAAGAAATTAATGTTCGTTTCTTTTGTCAAACCGAAGCCGTCACGGTGCACCTCGTTTACGGTGTCGGTCAGGTTAATCGCAAGCGAATCCATCTTCTCGATGTTTTCGCGAATGGTAATATCGCGCATTTCGATTAGGCCCTGAGCCGCCCCCGCGCGAAACAGGGTCTTCTGGCCGTTATGTTCCCAAGCGGCTTTTTTCATGCCCTCATTTGCCGGGTCGCCCTGCAGCAAAATCTTATGCTGCACGCGCCCCTGCACCAGCATCTCACCACCGAGATAGACGACAAACTCATCTGGGTCTTGCTTTTCGAGCGTGATGTCGGCCAGTTTAGAGAGTTCTTGTACCAGCGCGTCGCGCTTGTCTAACAGGTCGTTCGGGCGATCACCAACGGCCTGAG
>JAKQXK010000135.1 GCA_029561505.1 Spirochaetota bacterium
GATGGCATCGCCGAAAAAATGCGCCAATATGGCAACGAGCGCACACCGCTCGCGATGTTCTCGCGCTCGCTGGCAGGTTCGATCGGCGAGACCCTCATCGTGTGCCTGCCCGGCAGCGCCAACGGAGTGCGCGAAAGCCTCGACGCAGTTCTGCCGGCGCTATTCCATGCGCACGCCATGCTGCGCGGGGGTGGGCATTGATTAGCGTCGCCGAGGCGCAGTCCCTGATTCTCGCCGAGGCCCGCGGCTTCGGCATTGAAAGGGTTTCTCTCGAAAAATCTTTCGGCCGCGTGCTCGCGCAAGACGTTGTTGCCGATCGCGACTATCCACCGTTCAACCGCGCGACTATGGATGGTTATGCTGTCGTCGCAAAAGCATATTCTGCGGCAAACGCATACGAAGTGACAAAAACCATACTCGCCGGCGATACGCAGCGCTCCCGCACAATGAAAAAACGCGGCGAGTCGGCTATCAAGATCATGACCGGTGCAGCGGTGCCGCCGCCTTTCGATGCGGTCATCAGGCGAGAAGATGCACACGAAGATTCGGGTACCGTCCGCTTTGACTTGCCGGCTGTGGGCGCGTGGCATAATATTGCGCGGCAGGGTGAAGATTTGAAAGCGCGGGAAAAAATTGCGACAAAAGGCAGTGTGATCGATGGCGCTTTAGCCAGTTTTCTCGCGTCGCTCGGCAACGACCGCCCGGCAGTGGCAAAATTACCCAGGGTCGCCATAGTTACAACGGGCAGAGAGGTTGTGCCCGCCGGCAAAAAGCCAAAGCCGCACGAAATACGCAACGCCAACCTGTTTGCGCTGCGCGCGCTCTTGATTGAATACAACATTGCTTCAGTAAGAACCTTACACGTCGTAGACGATCGCAAGCAGATCTCTCGTGCCATCGCGGCGCACCTCGACTGCGATATCCTTTTGCTTACGGGTGGTGTGTCGGCCGGTGATTCTGATTTTGTGCCTGAAGTTCTTGCCGAACACGGCGTGAAAAAAATCTTCCACAAGGTAGCCATGAAGCCAGGTAAGCCTCTGTGGTTTGGCGCGCGCCGTAAAACTGCCGTCTTCGCGATACCCGGAAATCCGTTCAGCTGCCAGGTTGTCGTTAAGATTTTCGTCGCACCATTTCTGAGGCGGGCACTCGGTCTGCCACCGGCTCACGAGTTCAGTCTTCCGCTGCAGCGAGCGAGGCAGAAGAAAGACACGTTGCAGCACTATTTTCCTGTCAGGCTGGTCGCTCCGGGTGTTGCCGCGTCTTCTGGGTCTCTCGAGGCCATATCTTTCAACAGCAGCGGCGATGTGCGTGCGGCACTTTTTTCAAACGGTATTGCGCGCCACCCTGCAGAAGCCACAACCGTCGGCGCTGGGGCGCTTGTAGATTTTCTTCCGTGGAGGGTCTTATAACCTTTGAGGGTCGAAAATCGCCCGATCGGGCCGACGTCACCGTAATGCAAGGTTCTGCTATGGCTGCAGATACGCGGGTGTTTAGAAAGCTTCGCGTGAGCCTGACGCGATCATGCAATTTTGGCTGCACTTATTGCGCGCGCGACGGCAAACCGGTGATCGATACGATCGAAACGCCCGTAGATCAATTCGTCGGCTGGATAAAAAAAATCGCTGCGCAAGTGCCGATCGGCAAAATTCGCCTCACCGGGGGAGAACCGACTCTTTACCGCGGGCTCGAAAGCCTCACTCGGCAGCTCTTTGATTCAACGAGCGCCGAACTTTCGATGACAACCAATGGCCACAACCTCGTGCATATGGCGGCACCGCTTAAGGCGGCAGGGCTCGCTTCAGTCAATGTCTCGCTTGATGCGATTGACCGCGACGTCTTCAAGAGCATGGGCGGCCGGGCGTATGAGAGTGTGATTGCCGGTATTCTGCGCGCCCGCGACATCGGCCTGCAGGTGAAATTAAATGCAACGCTCGTGCGCGAAATGAACGACAGCCAGATTCTGCCTCTGCTGAATTTTGCCCGCCGCGAAGGTATTACACTGCGCTACCTCGAGCTGATGGAAATGGGGCATCTCTATGGCACCCAGGGCCATCGCCTTGTTGCAGCCGACGCGATACTGGCAATAATAGGCCAACACTTTGTTGTAGAGCCCGCTGGTCGCGGCAGGGCAGAGACAGCTGAATATTTCGTTCTGCCCGATGGCTATCGCTTTGGCATTGTGGGCAACAGCTCGCTGCCCTTTTGTAACGATTGCGATCGGCTGCGGCTCGATTCTTCGGGCAGAATTTTTGGGTGCCTCAGCAAAGCGCAAGGGCTTTCTCTCGACAGCAGCTCAGACATTTCAGCAACGCTCGCGCAGGCCATGTCATTTAAACAGCCACAGAAATTTACCGGCAGCGAGCTGGTGATGCGCGAGGTCGGCGGATGATCACTGTTGAGATACATTTATACGCGCAGCTGCGGGACTTTTTTGGCGATCGGCTTTCTGTTGAATTGCCAGATACGTCGACAGCAGAAGACATACGCGCTGTGTTGACGCAGAAAAACGCGCTCGCCGGCGATTGGCTCAAGGTCTCTCGCCTCGCAAGCGAAGATGCTTTTCTGGCTGAAGACTTTTCGGTAGCAAGTGGCGGGGTTTACTATCTGCTGCCTCCCTCGAGCGGTGGGTGACATGCAGCATATGCCCAACCCGCACCCCAAACCCGATGCGGAGCAGGCCAATTTCGCGACTCCATGCTTCGCAGAGCTGACGGAGTCAGCGATCGATCTCAACCAGGTTTTGCGCAGGTTTATACATCCGCAAAATAGTCTGCCGGGCGAAAATGCGATCGGTGCACGGGTGCTGTTTTCAGGAGAAATTCGCGGTGCGAACCACGGCCAAACCGTAGTTCAGCTTGAATACACTGCGCATCGCTCGCTCGCTCTGAAGCACATTACCGACGTATTGCAGGCAGCGGCCGAAAAATATCCGCTGATCGGTGCCCTCTGCGTGCACCGGCTCGGTATGCTGTCGGTCTCAGAATGCGCAGTGGCCGTGCTGACCTGTGGCCGCCACCGCAAAGAGACTTACGCGGCGAACCAATACATCATCGATCGGGTAAAAGCAGAAACGCCGATCTGGAAGCGCGAATTCTTTGCCGACGGCAGCTCAAAATGGGGAGAGAATTGCCACTGAGAAGCGTAGGCTGAAACCGACGGTCATGCAAGTTCGCGTCACGCACATCGATACCGCCTGCATTCTGCTCGAGCTCAACGGCTATCGTATTCTGACTGACCCCGTGCTCGACCCCGCCGGCAGTTTTTATCATTTTGGCTGGGGCACGTTTTCCAAAAAACTCAAATCGCCGGCAATGCAGCCGCGCGATCTCGGCCGCGTCGACCTGGTATTGCTGAGCCACGACCAGCACGAAGACAACCTCGACCACGCGGGCCGTGAGTTCATCAAAACCGTACCGCGTGTGCTGTCGACGCGGCCTGCAGCGCGCCGCATCAAAGGCATCGAAGGCCTCGATGATTGGCAGAGCGTCGCCGTCGAAACACCGCAGGTACCTGGCTTTCGCATCACCGCGGTGCCCGCGCAACACACTTCGCTGCGCATTCTGAACCCGATTGCCGGTAAGGTGATCGGGTTCATTCTCGAATGGCAGGGGCAAAAGAATGGCGCGTACTATATTTCGGGCGACACAGTTCTTTTCAAAGGTATACACCAGATTGCGCAGAAATTTCCCGCAATCGACACCGCGTTCTTTCACACTGGCCGCGCGGGTTTTCCCTATTTAACGGCAAATACCTATTACACGTTCCACGCGAAAGAGGCGCTCAAGGCCTTTCGCGTGCTGAAACCGCGGCGCATGATTCCCGTACACTACGACGGCTGGTGGCATTTTCGCGAGAAGACCGACCAGGCGCAGAGCATCTATGCCGCGTGCGACGAGAGCAAGAAAATTCTGTGGATAGAGCGCGGCAAAGCGACAGATCTCGAATGATCACCGAGTTTCCCGTGGTCTTCGTGCACGCCACCTCGCGCAGGCAGCATTTTTCGTGAATACAGATCGGTACTCGCGCCAACTCTTGCTGCCGCAAATCGGGCTGGCCGGTCAGCAAAGCCTTGCAGCCGCGCGCGTGCTCATCGTTGGCATGGGCGGCCTCGGTTGCCCTGCGGCGCAATATCTTGCGGCGGGCGGTGTCGGTCACATCGGCATCGTTGACCATGACATCGTTCAGGTGTCGAACCTGCATCGGCAGATTCTTTACGGCGAGGCGGATGTAGGTCTGTCAAAAGTTTCAATCGCAGAGCACAGGCTTTTGCACCTGAACCCTCATGCCGACATCATGACATTCGCAGAGCGATTTACCCCAGAAAGCGCTGCGCGCATTGCGCAGCACTTCGACCTGCTGCTCGATTGCAGCGACAACTTTGCCGCGCGCGACGCGATAAACGCCTACTCAGTGCAGGCAAAGAAGCCGAATGTGTTCGCGAGCCTTTACCGCTTCGAAGGTATGGTCACTGTCTTTGATGTGAATGCCGGTGCGGGTTGCTACCGCTGTCTCTACAATGAATCTCCCGAAGCCATTCAAAACTGCTCAGAAGCAGGCGTCATCGGCGCGCTGCCCGGCATCATCGGCGCGATGCAGGCGCTCGAAGCGATCAAAATCATAACGGGGACGGGCGAGGTGCTGAACCGGCACACTCTGGTCTACGATGGCTTGAATCAGACCGTGAAAAAATTTCAGCGTGAGCAAAAACAGAGCTGCCCGGTTTGCGGCGGTTGAGTATTCGCAGAAGCGTGAGCGACGCTTCGACTTCGCTCAGCGCAGGTCTCCGCCGATAGGGCGCAGCCGCTCCAGCGGAAAGCGCGGTCACACACCCGTGGGAGTGTGACACGCCATATTTATCTTGTTTAATTGATTTCGCTACGCGAAATCAATTAAACCAACGCTTCACAGCTTCTGCACCGATGTCGATACCGGTGAGGCGTGCGCGCTGGACGATTGTCCAGAAGCCGCGGTAAGTTGCGCGGTCGTGCAGTTCGCCTTCGTGCTGAATCGGGCCCCACGCTGCGTCTTGCGCCGCGAGCAGAACCGCGACACCTTTTTTGACTTCAGACATGTCGGGTTTCATCGCTTCGACGATTGCATCGATCTGCGTGGGGTAGATCGACCACATGCGCAGAAAGCCGAACTCGTTGCGCGCGCGTGAGGCGTCAGATTTTGTCTGTTCGAAGTTCTTGAGGTCGAGTGTGACGTTGTGCGCGGGCACGACACCGTTCGCGAGCGCCGCAGCGACGCAGTTACCTTTCGCGCGCGCGAGCAGTTTGTGGTCAAACTGGCCGGGGCTCTTCATGTTTGAAAGCGCGATTGCACCGTGGTGGCCTGAGATGAAGTCCATGAGGCCGAAGTCGATGACCTGCAGCCATGGCAGCGTCGCGATTTTTTCAACGTCGCGCAATGCGCCATGCGTTTCGATCAGCACGTGAATCGGAATCTCACGCTTGAGGCCGGCTTTTTTTGCCGCAGCCTGAATGTACTCGACCATTTCTTTGACTTGTTCGTAAGTGGTTGGCTTGGGGATCGTAATGTAAGCCAGACGCTCGCCGGCACCTGCCACGAGAATATCCACGTCTTGTTTCCAGTATTTGCTGGTGTAATCGTGAATACGCGCGCCCGCCATGTTGTGCTTGTTGTGTTCGCTGTTGGTTAAGCGCACGATCATTTCGGCGTGGTCTTTTTCCTGACCAGTCGGCGCACCATCTTCGCAGTCTTGCGTGATGTCAAAAACGGGGCCTTTTTCGTCCTGAAAGCTGAATGCCTTCATGATCATTTTTTCGTTACCCGCGAAGTGCTCGCAGGTGGCGATTACGGGAAAGGGTTTTTCGCCTGCAAAGAGGGCGTCATTGGGGTGTGTCATAATGAGGGAAAAAACGGAATTTTAGACATATCGTCAATTAAAGGGGGGCTTTGTTAGCTACAGGCTCACCACAAGTAAGTCCAAAGCAGAAAGAACCTAAAAAAAACTTGCCGGCCCGAAGCATGTTTATTATATATCAACCGTTCGATATAAAAAGATATGAATACAGACGCAATCATCATTGGTTCGGGCCCCGGTGGCGCTTACCTTGCGCGCGAGCTCGCGCGCGCAGGCAGGCGCGTGACCGTGCTCGAGCGCGGCG
>JAKQXK010000150.1 GCA_029561505.1 Spirochaetota bacterium
CTCGCGAACGTGATTCGCAACATCTGGGCCTTCATGATCATTTTCTGCGGGCACTTTCCCTCTGGAGTTGCGTATTTTCCGAAAGAACAGCTCGATGGCGAAACCAGGGCTGAATGGTACCTCAGGCAACTACACGGCTCAGCCAATATTGGCGGCGGCAGACTTTTTCACATTCTTTCAGGCAATCTTTCGCACCAGATTGAACACCACCTTTTTCCCGATATGTGCAGCAACCGCTACCCAGAGGTAGCGCCGCGCGTGCGCGCGCTGGCCGCGCGTTATGGGCTCAGCTACAATACGGGTTCGCTGGCAAAACAATTCGGCTCTACCGTCTGGAAAATCTTACGTCTGTCGATGCCGGGCGGCAAATCGCAGACGATTGCAAGCGTATGAATATCTGGCTCGCGTCTCTGATTGCGCTATTGGCATTCACCACGGGAATTGCCTTTTTCTATGCATTGATTGTCAGAAAAGCTTTGGCGGCAGCCAAAGTTGAGCTCAAAGAATTGCAGACGCTGTGCGGTCAAAAAGCCAGTGACGGCGCAGCTGCAACAGAGCCCTATATCCGCATGCTGGTAGAAGTGAAAAACCCGATTGCGCTCGCGCACCGCGAATCACCGGTTTCGAAACTCGCTTCAGGCGCGGCGCCGAATCTGGTGATCAAAAAGGTCTATGAACAGGTCGTGGCACAGACCAAAGACCAGCTGCGCGAAAAGAACGTCGACGCAGACGTCAGCATCATTGTGCTTTAACAAATGAGCGAATTAGTTCAGACTGTGATCGCCTGCACCTTCGCGGTGGCAGGCACTGCTTTGGCGGCGTTTCTGATGCTGCGCCTGCGGGCAGCAGAGCGAGAGCTGCGCGCCGTGCGTCTGGCGGCGCTCGACCTGCGCCTTCGCCTGCGCACGAACGAGCTTAACGCGACGCTCGTTGCCGAAAACGCCAGGCTGATCGGCAAGGGCATCGATCAGGGTTCACTCTACCTCGAGACGGGCCATCGCGTGGTGTCAGAGGTAACGTTTGGTCTATTGCAGCTTTTTCCCGCAACGCGCGGGCGCGCACAACAGATCAAAGAGACTCATAACGCGATCAGTCAGGGCATCTATGGTGCGTTTCGTGAAATCAATAAACATGTCGGCGGGTCGATTGCCGAAGGGTTAAAACAGGCAGCCCCACGGATAAAAAAAGCTGCAAAGACCAAAGCAGCGAAGGGGCGCTCGCGAATCGCGGGCAAGAAGAAGCTGGGATAGACTCCCATGACTTTTCGCTCTGCCACAGTTCAGTTCAAACCCGAGTGGGGCAACCCTGCAGCAAACCGAAAACAGATCGCAGCGATTATTGCGCAGTGCGCGAGCCAGAATGTACAGCTCGTCGTGCTGCCCGAGATGTGCGTTTCGGGTTATGTTTTTGCAGGCCGCGATGAAATTCTGCCATATTGCGAAGAGAACGAGGGCGAGAGTTTCGATTTCTTTTCAGATCTCGCGAAACAAATGGAAATGTTTCTCGTTTATGGTTTTGCCGAACGCGATGGTGAGGCACTCTACAATTCACAGAACCTGATCGCGCCGACGGGCGAACGGCTCGCCACCTACCGCAAGACGCACCTCTACAAAGCCGACGAAACCTGGGCGACTCCCGGAGATACAGGTTTTCTGGCGGTCGACACCGGTCTGGGCCGGCTCGGCCTCGGCATCTGCATGGACCTCAATTTCGACGATTTCGTGCGCTTTCACAAGCGCCAAAAGACCGACATCATCTGCTTTTCTGCCTGCTGGCTCGACGAAGGTCTTGAGATTCGGCATTACTGGCTTTACCGACTCTACGGTTATGAGAACGGCATTCTGATTGCCAACAGCTATGGTGAAGAACACGGAACACATTTTCGCGGCGAAAGCTGCATTATTAATCGTGGCGAAGTTATTGCGACGGCTCCGCTCACAGGACAGGGTGTGCTGCTCGCCAAACATGCGCGGGGCAGTCAGCCCGCGTAGCGTTCACTCTCAGAGATTCAGCGCCATTCGGTAAGGCTCATGAGCACCCGGTCTGCGCCCTGAAGTTCATCAGCGGTGTAAGCCCCGGTTGCAACGGCGACGCACTCGGCACCAGCTGCCCGCGCACAGGCAATATCGTTGGGTGTGTCACCGATAATTGTAATCTTCACGTGCGCGCCGAATTCAGCGGTAATCTGCTCGCGCGCGAACACACCGAGCTCAGTGCGCACCGCGTGGTCGTCGCCGTAAAAACCAAAACCGAAATGCTGCATGAGCGATGCGAGTTTGAGTTCACTGCCGCGCCGCGTGTTGCCGGTGAGCAATCCGATGCGGATATCTGGCAGCGAGGCGAACTCTGCGACAAGTTCTTCGGCTCCCGGTAGCACGAGCGCCGGCTGCTCTGCCATATTTACGCCCAGATAGTCATGGTACAGATCTGCCAGCGCAGAGATTGTCGCTTCGTCGTGAGCCAGTCCTTTTTCGCTCAGCGCGCGGCGAAAGAGGCCCGCGTCGGTCATGCCGGCAAAGTCGCGCGTGTGCCATGGCAGCTCATATTGCAGAATTTCGGCAACGGCGCGCCGAAACGCCTTGCCTCCCATGCCCTGCGCGCTGACGAGCGTGCCGTCGATGTCGAAAAGATAAACGTGTCTCACAGATTTTCGATATGGCGAACCAGCGCTTCGATCTCTTGTTTGGTGAGATGCTCTTTAAACGGGCGCATCTCAGTACCCTTGCCTTCGGCAATCGTCTTCGCGATGCCCGCGCGCATCTTATCGCCGCCGAAGAAAAAGCCCACCTTCATGCCGAATGTGCCGAATTTGCGCATGCCTTTTTCGGCCCATTCTGCCGGCGGTTTGCCGTCGATGCCATGGCAGAATGAGCACGACGCCTGCCAGATGTCTGCCGCGCGGTGCGCCTCGGGAGTCGTCAGCTGCGCCGAAGCACAACCCGCCAGCGCGAGCAGCAACAAACCAAAAAAACTAATTCGCCGCATGCCACTTGGCTGGATCATATTGTGTTCGCCCGGCTCTTCTTTGACAATAATGGGCTTTAGCAGCGCGTAAGTTATTTCTGGCATGGTTTTTCCTGCTGGGTGTGCAGGCATAGATTACAGAATTCTGTTGGCAACGTTTTTAAACGTCAGGCTTTTTCAAAAAGCCCAGTTTGTTTGCCCACTCGAGCATCATCTGCTCAGCCTTGCGGTACGCCCCGGGGTTTTCGGCTTCGGCCTTGCGGTCAAGCTCGTGCCATGCATCGGCGAGCGACTTGCCGAATTCA
>JAKQXK010000157.1 GCA_029561505.1 Spirochaetota bacterium
ATTGCCGCCACATTAAACTGACGAACTACGATCTGGCGCAGAACCTGCGCGATAAAATCGATGCAGGTGCAGATATGGCAGCCCTCGTCAAAAAGCACTCCCTGGCAGAAGACAAAAACGCAGCGGAACCAGGGCTGATTAAAGGTATCAAGAACGATACAGAACTGCATAAGCGGCCGCGCATAGAGACGCTGTGTATGCTGCCCAAACAGGGCGAAAGCGAAGTTGTTCGCGACGGCGACCACTATGAAGTTGTCAAAGCCGAAAAGCGCACCGATGGCTATCCGCCGCTTGACGAAACAACGCATCTCAAAGACGATATCGCGCGTGAAATTGCCGCGCTTGACCTTAAAAAAGAATTTGATGCGCGCAAGAAAAAGATTCTGAAGCGCGTCGATATACGTATCAACGCCAACGAACTGGGGAAAATACAATGAAAAAAAGACAAATTCTGCTGGCGGCCGTTGCCGCACTCATTGTCGTGCTGCTCTTCACCTGGAAAAACAGCGGCCAGCAGACCAAAAGCAAATCAGATGACAAGGTGACGGTCGTGGCATCGAATTACGATGCGCGCGGCGATATGCCAGACATCGAAAATTACCGGCTCGAACGCGAGATGCTACAGCAGAACAATCTGAACGAACCGCGTATCAAACCCGAATTCAAGGGCGCGCCGGCTTTCAGGGCATCTGACTTACGCGCAAAGGTTGCCCCTGGCCCCGTAGACGACTTCGGCGCGCCGATGTTTGTGCCGACCGAGACGGCCATGGCCGACGGCAAAATATTCGAACAAGAGCTCGCCAAACACCAGGAGCGGTCTGACAGCTACACTGCCGCGCGCATGGACGAACTGAAGCTCAATACCGAGGCCGAGCGCGTGCAGATGCGCAGCGTAATCGATCAGGCAAAAGCTTCGGGTACAAAATCACCCGCAGAGATCAAACGCGCCGAAGATGCGTATGCGCGCATGGAAATTCTTGAAAAAGTCTTAAAGGGCGAAAAGGTTGAAAAGATTCTGGACTAGCAGGCGACCGGCTCCGAAAACCGGGGGCTTTTGGCTTTTTCAGGAGTTTGGCCCGAGTCTGCTCGTTTGACATCGAATTATTAGACCCCAATCGATATATAATTTCCGAAAAAGGTGTGCGGCGGTAATTTAGCCGCATGATTCAGAAACTCGAAATAAGCCAAGAGCTGAGGGCAGCGTTGCAGGCTGAAACCCGCAGCGCGCAGCACGCGACGCGTGAAATACGCATACGCTCGACCTGGCCGGGCATTCAGCTCTATTACCCACCGATCAAATACCTGCCGCGCGATAACCGCTACGAAACCGAAGCCGAGGCTCGCGAGCGGCTTTTAAAATATGCGCGGCAGAGCGAAGCGCATACGCTGATTTTCGATCTCGAAGATGGCTGCCGGCAAAAGGCGCTCAGCCGGCAGTTTCTTGCCGTTTCGCTGCCCGACGTACGCTCGGCAATACCGGGGCGCGTTGCGCTGCGCATTAACCCCGTCACTTCGCCCGAGCAAACGCTCGACCTCACGCTGCTCAAAGAAATCGCCCCTTACGTCGACGACGTGATGCTCGCGAAAGCGGGTGAACAGCACGGCATCGCCGAATTGAACGAGCTGGGCGCGCTGCTCACCTCACTGCCTGGCGAAATTCTTATTCAACCCATTATCGAGCACCCGAAGTCGCTCAAAATCGCCGACCAGATATTTGCCCATAAAAAGGTCGAACATGTCGTTTTTGGCATTCATGATTTCTCGCGCGCTTTGCAACTGATGATCACGGCTGAAAACTGGCAAGACGAGCTTTATCCCTTTATGTGCAGCCTGATGGTCGAGGCTCGGCTTGCGGGCAAAGGCATTATAGGGGGAGTTGAAACATTACTGCTTTCGGCAGACCCGCCCGATGTGGCGCTTTTACCCGAATGGCTCGGCCGCCATGCCGAACCCAATGCGCGCATTATCTGTAACCACGCACGCCGCGAGGCTTCGCTGGGTTTCACCGGCAAGCAGGTGATACATCCCAATCACATTCGCCTGTTGCGTTACGGTTTTTCTCCCGGTAACGAAGATCTGCACCGCTCACTGCGCATTCTCGAAGAGGCAATTCGCGCCAATGCGTTTCTGGGCGGCGCAATTCGTTTCGAAGACGAAATGATGGACCCGCCGATGTTTGCGAAAGCGCTGCAGTTGCTCATGCGATCTGCCATGCTGGGTAATCAGGATACCGGAGTTATGGAGGTCGTCTCAGGTCTGATTGCGAGTCTGCCCGCGGAGAAATTTATCGAAATCTGGCCATACCCGGGCTGGCCGCCATTTGCCGCACAATAAGCATTTTTATTACAGGAGTTAAAAATGAAAAACGAAGTACCAGAATTTCTGAATATCGCCGAAGCCTGCCTCGCCCGCCACCGCGGCGGCGCACTCAAAGACAAGGTCGCCATGATCTTCGCGACAGACAAAGAACCTGCCCGTGAATATAGCTATGCCGAACTCGACGAATTGTCGGCACGCTTCGCAGGCTCGCTCAAAGATCGTGGCATTCAGCCCGGCGCCCGGCTGCTGCTGCGCCTGCCCAACACGGTGGTTTTTCCCGTTGCATTTTTCGGCGCATTGCGCGCGGGTGTGATTCCCGTACCGACGTCGCCGATGCTGACTGCAGCTGAAGTGCAGTACCTCATTTCAAACTCGGGGGCTGAGGCAGTCGTCTCTGACGAAAGGTTATGGAATTCCATAGCAACAGAGATACCCTCTGCTTCGGTCAAGGCGCTCTATATTTCGGGGCTAACGGCCACGCCGGGGGCAATCGATTTTGAAAAAGAACTGGCGGCTAAAGCCCCTGCTTTGGAAATCCATAACTCAAAGGCCGACGACCCGGCATACCTCGTCTATACATCGGGCACGACAGGTTACCCCAAAGGCGTGCTGCACGCACACCGGGCGCTCATTGGCCGTTTGCCTGCCGCCGAGAACTGGTTCCATTTCTCGGGCGACGACCGCATTCTGCATTCGGGCAAGTTCAACTGGACATACGTGCTCGGCACCGCGATGATGGATCCGCTCTACCACGGCAAAACCGTGATCGTGTACGAGGGCGAGAACTCTGCCGAAAAGTGGCTGTCGCTCATCAAAGAGTTCGGCTGCAACATTTTCATCGGCGTGCCCACCATCTTTCGCCAGATTCTGCAGAAGACGGGCGCCAAAGGCAGCGATCTGCCGACGCTGAGGCACTGCATGTGCGCGGGCGAACACCTCACCGACGAAGTTTTAGATGGCTGGGTCGGCCGCTTCGGTTTCCCGATCTACGAAGGTTTGGGGATGTCTGAATGTTCTTACTACATCTCGCAGAAGAAAGGTGACGCGATCGTAAAGAATTCGGCGGGCAAAATTCAGCCCGGCCACCTTGTGCAGCTGCTCGACGAGAATCTGCAACCTGTCGCAGCCGGCGAAGAAGGTATGATCTGCATCAACCGCAAAGACGCAGGCCTTTTCATCGAATACTGGCGCGCGGCC
>JAKQXK010000161.1 GCA_029561505.1 Spirochaetota bacterium
CCTGGCGCTACGAGTATTGGCTGGTTTACCACTTGTCGTTCGGCGTGCTGTTCGTGCTCGCGCTCTTTATTGCGTTCACCTTCGTTGTCGGCTTTTACCTCAAAGATTCGCAAAATGCGCTGCTGAAAACGATTGGCGAAATTTACGAAAAACTGTTTCAATATACCGCGCTTGCGCAGGGAGTGTTCTACACGACGCTGGTCTTCTATGTCGTTGGTACGACCGTGAACGGCGATGTGCCGCTCGCCGACTTCGACCGCCAGTTCATGTTTGATTGGATGTACGGCTCGGGCTACGCGACTCTGCTCGTTTATGTTTCGCTGCTGGCGATGCTGCTGTTTTTTCAGAAGCTTTCGTCGCTGGGCTATCTGCTCGCGGCATTTATCGCAGTGCTCGGCGTTGCGCAGCCAATTTACTTTTTTGCTGCTGAAGTGCAGGTCAGAAGTGCGCACGCAAATTACGGTGGATTTTTCACGTACGCATTTATTTTCTCACAGCTCGCGCTCTCTGCGGCGGGCATGTACTCGATGGTTTTGCTCGGCAAAAAAAAGATAAAGTAAAACTATCATTATGCAGGGATTCGGTTCGACGCCGCTCACCGCAAGTAAATGCCGGCCTAATGAAATAGGTTGCCCTAATCACCGGTGCTTCGGCATAGGTTCAGTATGCTAATTCATCGATTCGTGACTGCATGTGCGATCATCACCCTGACAACCCAGCTGTGGTCTCAAGCCGCAGCCCAAACGAACGTTTGCCCGAAAGACAAGCTCGCCAAAATTATCAAGGGCAGTGAAGTCGGTTCGGTTGCTTACACCGAAAATTACGACAACGCCGCAGCGCTCGCTGAATTAAAAATTTCGGTTACAGGTTCGCAGCAGAGGTTTGCCGCTTTGCAATCACAGAAGAGTTTTGGCGAAAAGTTTCCAGAAAAAACCAAAGAGCTCATCAACCGTTTTATCAATTCGGGCGAGCCACACTTCACGATAATCTATGATTGCCCCAGCCAGAAAATTGTCGACGTCAAAATGTATGCCGATTACTGGGGTGTTGAGGCGATGCCGGTTTCTGAAGGCAAAGAGCTGCCAGTTGCAAGGCTCTACGCAATCGGCAAAAAATATCGCGGGCAGAAACTCTCGAAGGCTGCAATCAAGGCAATCGCCAACGAATACCGAAAGACTCTGCTGAAAATCTTTCAGACCAAAAATATCAGGGCTAAGGCCAGCTGAACGCTGGCCTTAGCCTGATTCACAGAGTCGCTAAACTCTGAGTTACCTGGTTGATGAGCGTGCCGAGCATACCATCGTACGTTGCGGCGGCTCAGTGATCAATGGCTGCCACAAACCAGCAAAAAAACAAGTCACGAAGATTCACACTCTGGTGGACCTTAAGATCTGCGAGGGTTGCTAGGGTGCTCTCTTGTCGCCGGCAGCATGGCCTGCTCGCGCTCCGTCGCTAAAACATAGTTATGGAACCCACACCCATGCCGCGCCTTGAGTTGTATTGTCTGCGTATCCCCCTACGATTGCTGTATTGCCGTCTGCGCTGAGTGCAACGCTATAGCCTTGCTGCGCCGCGCCTGTATTGCCGGTGCCAACGAGCTTTGCACCCTGCTGCGACCAGGTGCTGCCGCTGCGCGTATAGACCCATGCCGCGCCTTGATTTGTA
>JAKQXK010000164.1 GCA_029561505.1 Spirochaetota bacterium
CTTCGATGAGCTTACCTTTCTTATGCACGGTGAAGCGGCCATGCTCGAGTCCGTCGCGGTAAGGCGTTTGGCGGATCTCGTAATTTTCGCCGATTGCCTGCTTCAAAAGCCCGCTGAACGGCTTACCCTCAATGAGCAGTCTGCCGTTTGATATAGCGATACGCGGGTCAGCCCCATCGATGACCTGGGTGCAGGCTACAGCAAAGGTGGTGAGCAGAGCGACCGCACCGCAGAGAGCGGCGCGGCTGATTGGCATGCTTTTCAGTCTCATTGATAAAACACGTCGCCTGATTTGCTGCAAATAATGTTCAGTTTGAAACCGAACCCACAACACCGCGAAAGTATGAACCCATCAGCGTGTCGATAGTTGCCGTTGGGTCAAGTGCCATGTGGTAGTGGTAAGTCGGGGTAGAGAGGTGAATCGTGGTGGTTGTGTGCCCGTGCAGCTGATCGAGGGTAGTGGCCGAGGCGCCGGTGATATTCGCGGCCGTGCCGTCAGAAGTGCCTACAGAAGCAGTCAGCGTCACATCGTCGCCGGTCGCTGCTGTCGCGTTGTCGCATTTCTTGCCATAGATCAGATAGCCATCGAGTGCGATGCCAATGAGATTCGCGTCGTTGTTGTCTGTGCCGCTTATTCCAACCTTGCGCACACCTGCATGGTGGTGGTAGATGCCGGTATTCTGCGGGTGACCATCAAAGCCATCAAAGGTGAGCGCCTCCGTTGAGAGATTATCAGGTGGTGCAGCGGCGTTGTTGAAAATCGCGAGACCGTTCAGCGTGAGCCCGATTGCGACCAGGCCATTCTGCGTACCCGACAACGTTCCCGTTTTGAGTGTCGGTGTTGCAGGTATAGTCAGCTGCAGACTCTCTGACGAAATGACATTGGTACCGGCCGCGTTGGCCGACCCTGTACCATTGGGTAAGGCGGCAAACAATGCGTACTGACCAGAATTACCCGCGTCATATTCCGATTTTCCTGCCCAGTAAAAGCTCGTTGTGTTGGGCAAGTTAGCTGATTTGAAGATGTAATTTGTACCGCTCACATATGCCACCTGGCACTTAAAGTTGTCTTTGATACGGGTCGGCAGTGCCGAATCCATTGTCGTATTGACATTGGTGATGCAGCCGGTTGTGCCATTGATCGACGCGGTCTTATTGGCCACGCTCGCGCTCAACGTCGGGTAAGCGTCGGTAGTAGTTGTCGATGTTGTAGTCTCGGTGGTCGAGTTGCTGCCTGCGCAACCGAAAGCGCCTGCTGCAATGATTGCCAACAGAATTAATTTTGGTGTTTTCATGGTTTTTCCCCCGATACGACGATGCGCGAGCAAGCGATACCGGACACTTTTTTTTGCAAAAACCTCTTTATATACCCGCAATGGTATTATTGCTGGTTTCACTTCGAAAAGTATTGACCGCCGGGCATAGCGTGAGTTGCTGCGCGAATCATTTTTTTGCAGGAGCTAACATGGGTGACAATGACAATGATTCGTACAGCGAATCGACGACCGAGTCATGGGGCAGCCGCCTCATGGGTTCAATCAAAGGAGTCGCGTTCGGTCTCTTGCTGTTTTTCGCAGCATTTTTTGTACTCTGGTGGAACGAAGGACGTTCGGTTGAAACGTACAAGAGCCTCAAAGAAGGCAAAGGCGCTACCGTTGCGGCAAAAGCAGAGAGCATCGATTCGGCGCTTGATGGCAAACTCGTGCACGTGTCTGGCCCGGTCTCTACCCAAGAGACGCTGACTGACGATACATTCAAGGTTGAGGCTGAAAAGGTTTTGTCACTGCGCCGCAGTGTGCAGATGTTCCAATGGCAAGAGAGCTGCACCAGCCAGACTGAAAAGAATCTCGGTGGCAGCACCACGACAAACACCAAGTGCACGTACAAGAAAGACTG
>JAKQXK010000172.1 GCA_029561505.1 Spirochaetota bacterium
ACATTGGCCAATTGTGGAAATACCTGCAGTTTCATATTGATAAAATGGAGAATGTGATTCTTGCCGGCGATTTGAACAGCAACGTGCGCTGGGACAAATGGGACAGATGGTGGAACCACTCAGACGTCGTGCGCGAACTCGATGAAGTGAATATAATCAGCCTCTATCACCTGACGCGCGGAGTCGAACAAGGCAAAGAAACTGAATCTACTTTTTTTCTGCACCGGAATACTGAAAAGGCCTATCACATTGATTACATGTTTGCCTCTCGCAGTATTGCCGAACGCGTAAAACAACTCGAGATTGGGGACAAGCACTTCTGGCTACAGCACAGCGACCATCTGCCGCTGTGTGTTGAAATAAATTAGGCAGCCCCGGCGGGTTCTTAACGCCCCGCCTCGAGCGCCAACTTCAAATTTGCCAGCGTGTCGCGAAATGGGTCGGCGTCATTATCATCTGAGTTGAATTTTGGCATATAAAAACTATGGTAGAAGGCAAGATTTCCTTTCAGGTCACACCTGATCTTCGTCAGCTGCGGCTCAATTGTTATGAAGTCACACGAACCTGAAAGGGGAATATCACCCAAAGGCGGCAGACCCAGATTAATGCGAATGGCAAACGCAAGCTTTTCCGATTTCTTGATTTCAGTCCATTGCGCATTCACCCGTATCTCTGAATTGAGCTCTTTGCTCTGGTAGGCCCAGTTTGCCGACTTGGGCGCTGAGCTGAAATTCACTGTCGGCAGCGAGCGGTTATAATAGTTAAATGCCAGCTGGTTATTGAAGTCTACCGCATACGCAAAACAATCGGCGCGGCTACGCCGAATTTCTACGATACGCTCTTCGTAAAAATCATTCTTTTTGAAGAAAAAAAGCGCGATAATAGGTATGGTGATCAGTGCTGGCACGAAAACCCAGAGAATCTTTTTCATATGGCCCAGCAAACAGCATAGAAAGGTCACGCGTCAATAAAAACGGCATGACGGCCCGAGAAAACGCGCCCGGTGCTTACCTCGAAAGATGAACTTTATACACCGCCCTTTTGTTGCTCGACGCAGCAACGCAACGCGGCAGCTTCACCCATGTCTGTACCAACGCATACCGCACTCACGCGCAGCCGCATCACCAACGACCATGCGCTCATCACCCCCGAAAGCCATGTGCAGCTTTCGCCGCCAGGCTGGGAAAAAGCGACCGTGGTCTATTTTATTTCGCCGCAGATGGGCGCTAACTTCACCATGTTCATGGGCACATTCGAAGTGGGTGGCTCGCTGAAGCGTAACCTCGGCGATAACGAGATTCTGGCCTATGTTCTCGAAGGCGAGGCGGATCTAACAACGGGACAAAACTCTTCGCTTAAAGAAGGCTCTTTCTTTTTTCTGCCGCCGAATACTGAATTTACGGTCAAAGCGAAGAAGCAAAGCCGCGTGCTGTTCTTTGAAAAGATGTATGAACCCCTCGCGGGGGTAAATCCCCCTTCTGCCATAATTTCGCACGAGAGCAAAATCACCAAAGAACCGTTCTTGGGCGACCCCGGCGCGCTGTTGCAGGTTTTGATGCCGATGGGTGCGGAGTTCGACATGGGCGTGAACATTTTCGAGTTCGCTCCCGGTGGCACGCTGCCTAATGTCGAGAACCACTACATGGAACACGGCCTCTACGTACTGCAGGGCCAGGGCGTGTACCGCCTGTCAGAGAGCTGGTACCCCGTACAAAAAGACGACGTAATCTGGATGGCCCCCTATTGCCTGCAATGGTTCGTCGCCTCGGGCAAACAGAACACGAAATATATCTATTACAAAGACATGAACCGACCTCCGCTAGTATGAAGACTGAATTTTGGTGCCTTCGGCACCAAAATTCAGTAGTAACACCTAATTTCTCCCGTGTGCGCGCTGATGACTTTTGCGCAGAGATGTGCGATATTCACAGTAACAAAACAACCGGTTAGGGGGGGCCGCAAGGCAACCCCCGAGCGGAGAAAATGGGGGATAACATGAAAAAGACAATTCTGACAATCACTTCACTCGCGTTCGTAGCGGCACTCGGTGCCGTTCAGGTCGTAAAAGAAGAAAACACTCTGAAAGGCTGCGAGCGCCTCGGCGAAGTCGCTGCGGGCGACAAGTTCGCGCAGATGGACCGTGAAACGGCTGAGAAGGCTGTGAAAGAGCAGGCGAAAGAAATGAAAGCCGACAAGGTCTTTCTGAACATCGTCGCCCACAAGCACGGCAAGCTCGGTACACAGTACACAGCCACCGCCGTCGCCTGGAAATGTGATAAATAATCGCATTAATCCCCGCTGCGCTTACGCAGCGGGGATTAATGCTTTACCCAATCTTTGGCGTCTCGCCGTCTGCGCGAACACATGCATCTCGATACTTTCAACTCAATTTCTAATGACGAAGCCCGTAAGCTAATCAGCGACTGCAACGCGTCTGAAGCCTGGTGCTCGCGTGTCGTTGCGGCCCGCCCTTTTAGAGATTTAAATACCCTCAAGACACAGGCAGAAGCGAGCTGGCAGAACCTCAGCGAAGCCGACTACCTTCAGGCATTCGAGGCACACCCCATGATCGGCGACGTCGATTCGCTGCGCAAAAAGTACGCGGCGACCAAGGCGATGGCTTCGGGCGAACAATCGGGCGCGGCGTCGGCAGATGAACAGACGCTCACAGAACT
>JAKQXK010000186.1 GCA_029561505.1 Spirochaetota bacterium
ATCGCCTGGGCATCGGGTGGTTCGCTCGAATTCAAGGGTTCACGAAAGGCAACACCTTACGCGGCGCAGCTTGCGGCACGCTCTGCGCTCTATAAAGCGCGCGAGCGCGGGTTGCACGAGGTGGAGATCTATGTAAAGGGGCCTGGTGTAGGCCGTGAGCAGGCAATTCGTACGCTGGCTGCTTCGGGGCTGCGCGTTAGCCTCATTAAAGACACGACTCCGGTACCCCACAACGGATGTCGCCCGCGCAAAAAGAGAAGGGTTTAAGGTAACGAGGAAAAATGGCAAGAGCAATTGGACCAGCTTGTAGGTTGTGCAGACGCGAGGGACTTAAACTGTTTCTCAAAGGTCAGAAATGCATGACAGACAAATGTATTTTTAACAAAAGAAAAAACCCTCCGGGGCCACCACCAAAAAGAAAGCCCAAGATGTCGGGTTATGCAACGCAGTTGCGCGAAAAGCAGAAGGACAAGCGTGTCTATGGCGTGCTTGAACGTCCTTTCCGTAACTATTTTGAATCGGCTTCGCGCATGCGCGGCATCACGGGCGAAAACCTGCTGATTCTGCTCGAGCGTCGGCTCGACAATTCGCTCTACCGAATTGGTCTGGCATCGTCGCGTGCACAGGCGCGCAACTTCATCGTGCACGGGCACATTCAGGTGAATGGTCGCCGCGTTGATATTCCGAGCTTCAAGGTTTCAATCGGCGATACAATCAGCCTGGGCGAAAAGCTGAAAGCGAATAAAGTTCTCGCAGAGAACGTCGAGATGTCAAAGAACGCCGGCCTGGTAGCAGACTGGATGGAGCTTTCAGAAGACGGCAAATCAGCGAAAGTCGTGAAACTACCATCACGCGAAAACGTCGACATTCCGATAAAAGAAAACGTAATTGTGGAATTGTACTCCAAATAATTGAGGGGAGAACACGAGATGGCAAAAGCAGCACCAAAAAATTTACTTAAAGGCCTCAAGCGCCCTAAATCGGCTGAATTTCAGCACGTAGAGACGCGCCCTGATTATGGCAAGTTCGTCGCCGAGCCTTTTGAGAAAGGGTTTGGTGTTACGATTGCGAATAGTCTGCGCCGCGTACTCATGTCGTACATCGAAGGCGCCGCGATCGTCGCTGTAAAGATTGAAGGTGTCAGCCACGAATTTTCAACGATGCCAGGCATCAAAGAAGACGTCACGCGCCTGATTCTGAATCTGAAGCGCGTTCGCCTCAAAATGGAAGGACAGGGCCCGCTGACGCTAGAGGTTGAGAAAAAGGGTGCCGGCGTATTGATGGCGGGTGACTTTGCGGTTTCAAACAGCGTAGAGATCATGAACCCAGACCTGGTTCTGGCGCACATGAACGAAGATGCAAACCTTAAGATGACGCTCCAGATTGATAAGGGCCGTGGCTACCTGCCGGCAGAAATCACAAAAAAGATGATCGATGAAGTGGGCGTGATCCCGATTGATGCGCTGTTTTCACCGATTACAAAAGTCAATTTTGAGATTAACGAGACCCGTGTTGATCAGCGCACAGACTACGATAAGGTAACTTTTGAAATCTGGACGGATATGACCATTTCGCCAGAAGACGCAATGGCATATGCCGCAAAAATTCTGAAAGAGCACCTGACGGTATTCATCAACTTCGCAGAAGAGATGTACGAAGAAGAAGAAGAGTTTGACGAAACCGACGAAAGACTCAAGAAAGCAATGCAGGTGGCGCTCGAAGACATGGAAATGTCAGTGCGCAGCATAGCGGTTTTGCGCAGCCTCGATATGCGCAATGTAAAAGATATTGTTACGCGTTACGAAGACGATCTGCGCAAGAGCAAGCACTACTCAGATAAGGTTTTGCTGCAGCTTAAGAGCAAACTCGCAAACATGAACCTTGCGTTTGGCATGCGCGACAGCCGCTAGGCAAAATAAGACGGAGAGAAAATGATAAAGGGCAATAAAGTAAAGCACCTCAACAAGAAGGTCGGTCATCGCCAGGCGATGCTCGGTAACCTCGTGCAGTCGCTGTTTTACCACGAGAATATTACAACAACCGTGGCCAAGGCGAAAGTCGCAAGGCAAATCGCTGAAAAGCTGATCACGCGGGCTCGCGAAAACCAGAAAGCTTCACTTTCACCGGCAGAAAAAGTGCACAACCTGCGCGAAGCAGGGAAAATCATCACAGATAAGGAAATTCTGCACAAACTGTTTGATGATATCGCTCCACGGTTTGCGACACGCCCGGGTGGCTACACGCGTATACTGCGCGTTGGCCAGCGTATTTCTGATGCGTCTGAAATGGCCGTGCTGCAACTCGTAGAGCGCAAAGAGCTGGCTCAACTGAAAGATGACCGTTCTAAGGTGCGCACAGCGCGCAAGGCAAAGTCAACCAAGAAGCCTGCAGAAAAGAAAGCTGCTGAGCCGAAAGAAAAGAAGGCCAAAAAGAAGTGATCTGACCTCACTTCTGAACGGCCGAACGCGCCTGAGGGCGCGTTTTTTTTTGCCCGGCCAATAACCGCATTCTTGTTGAAGCGGCATATCGAAAAACAGCACTCTCCCCAATAACACCGGATCAACAATGGCAGTAAAAACTATCAACGATATCAGAAATTCTTTCTTGCAGTTCTTCGAATCCCGCAGTCATTTGCGGCAACCCAGCGCATCGCTGTTGCCGGCTCAAGACCCGACGTTGCTTTTTACCACGGCGGGCATGGTGCCTTTCAAAGAATACTTCTCGGGTGCGAGCACTCCGCCTTCGCCTCGTCTGGCCTCGGTGCAGAAATGCCTCAGAACCACCGACCTTGAATCTGTGGGAAAAACCAAGAGGCACCTTTCATTCTTTGAGATGCTGGGTAATTTCAGCTTTGGCGATTACTTCAAAAAAGAAGCGATTGAATTCGCATGGGAATATTCTACGCAATTTCTGCCGTTTGAGAAAGAGAAAATCTGGATCAGTATTTTTGAAAATGACGATGAAGCTTTTGAGATCTGGAACAAGCACATAGGGGTACCTGCCGAACGTATTGTGCGGCTCGGCAGGGCAGACAATTTCTGGGGCCCTGCGGGTGAGAGTGGGGCGTGCGGGCCCTGCAGCGAACTTTACCTTGATCGTGGTGAAGAATTTGGCACCGACGAGCAGAACCGGGCACCCGGAGGGTCTGGTGACCGTTTTATGGAGTTCTGGAATCTGGTTTTTAACCAGTTTGATTTTCAAAAGGGTGAGTATCTGGCGCTGGCACAGACGGGAATCGATACCGGTGCCGGACTCGAGCGTCTCGCGACCCTGGTTCAGGGGGTCGATTCGGTTTTTGACACCGATGAACTGAAACGTCTGCGCGAAAAGGCCGGAGAAGTTTTTGGTGCGGATTACAGCGGAAACAATGTTATACCGCTGCGCGTATTGACAGACCACATACGCACTCTTACGTTCGCAATGTCTGACGGAATTTACCCGTCAAATGAATCGCGCGGTTACGTGCTGCGGCGCGTGCTTCGCCGCGCCATGCTCTTTGGTCGAAAACTCGGCCAGCGCGAACCGTTGCTCTACAAACTCTGTGATACGGTACGCGATATTTATGGTGGTTTTTATACTGAATTGCAGCAGAACACCGCATTCATTGCCGACTATATCCGCCAAGAAGAAACGCGCTTCTTGCGCACGCTTGATTCGGGGGCTGAGCGGCTTGAGCAGCTTCTACGTGACACCAGAACGGGTGGGAAAAAAGAACTTCCGGGGCGCGATGTTTTTCAACTCTATGATACGTTTGGCTTTCCGCTCGAGATGACTGTCGAGTTGGCCGAGCTTGAGGGGCTGACGGTCGATACCGCCGGCTTCAAGTCAGAAATGGAGAAGCAGCGTGATCGTGGCCGCGCTGCCTGGAAGGGGGCGCTCGAGCTGCCGATCGAGCGCACGCAAAAAACCGAATTCACGGGATACGCAG
>JAKQXK010000199.1 GCA_029561505.1 Spirochaetota bacterium
GCTGGCGCATTCAGATATTTCAATGGTGACGACGGTTACGCAAGAAGCCGCCAACGCGGTGTCTGCGAAATATAACAACGAATTTTACCATTCGTCGCTGTTTTATGAGGCGAACAGCGTTCAGCAGCAAAATCTCGAAAAGCCCGAAGGCATTTTTCACGGCAAGAACTCGTTCATCGTTGACAGCCTTATGGGTTCTGACGTGCACTATTCAACAGACTTCAGCGTCGCACTCAAAGAAGTCGATTCGCGAACCCGCAAAGAAAAATCTTACGGCACCCTTCACGTCGTCATGAACCGGCTGGGCGAATATTATTACCTCGCCGCTATTTTAAACAAGTACCTGTTGCTTTTCGCGATGGCATTTCTCGCAGGTTTCATCGTTACCGCCATTATTCTTTTCGCATTTCTGCTGAGAGCAAACGCGATTCAGCGCGAATGGAAGAGCGCCTTAACCTACATGTGGGAAAATGAAGTCATTAAGACTGAAGTGTCGCACGGTTTTCAGGCGCTGAGCGGCAAACTGAGTGAAATCGAAAAGCGTGTCAACCAACCCCCCCCGGCTTTGCCGCAACAGCGCCCGCAAACCGAAATTCTCGATGCGATACTCATCGAACCGGTACAATGATGCTAATGGTGGTTAAATCGCGGAGCGTATCGAACGATGCTCGAATTTAATACAGCCCTCGAAAAAGACGTTTTGGTCATTGAGCTCGAAGGCTCACTCGACTCTCAGAGCGCGGCTGACTTTCGCGGTTGGTTTCAAGAAAAAATTTCAGCAGGTTACCGGGCTTTTGCGCTGGATTGCCTTTGCCTTGAATATATTTCTTCTGCAGGCATCAGCTCGCTCATCGACCTGCAGGCACACCTCGCCAACCAATCGGGCAAGATGGTACTTTTTCAGTTATCGGGCGAGACACGCCAACTGCTGCGCTTTCTGGGCCTAGAGGCCAAAATGCATTTTGCGCAAGATTACGATGAGGCCATCGCCGCGCTCACGGGATTCAAGAAAATTGAAAAACCCGCAGCGCCTGAGATGGTTGAAATGGCCGAACTCAGGGTTTTACCTCAAACAGAAGAACAAACTATTGCCACTGATGACACCTCCAAAGGTGCAACCGCCGAGGGCTTAGGTGAGATGATTGTCGAAGAAAAGCTCTCAGACACACAGAAAGGTCTGCATCCCCTTCATGAGGATATCTCGCCCTCACCCGCCCCGACGCCAGCTTCATCTGAACCACAAATGAAAAGCCAGGGGCCCGCGGTCGCTGCCGCAGACCCGATTGTTGAACACCCGGCGCCCGCATCGCCTTCACCCGAAGCACGCGAAATTAAGGTAAATACGGGGGCGAAAAGACTCATCACCTGCCCGAATTGCAAGAGCGTGTTGCGGGTCGCAGTCGGGGGCGATTATCTCTGCCCCGCGTGCCGATTCAGATTCACATACAAAGGCACTACGGCGTAGGGGTAGGTTTAAACCTACCGCTACGAGATGTTCATAAGTGCTATTCTAAGACTGTTTTTAGATCTTTCGCAAACGCGATTGCATAGACCGGCACTTCGTGGCCAAGGCCTGCGAGAGTGTCCATGCTGAGGCGCTGGCTCGTCTTGCCTGGGCCGAAGTCGAGTATCGCAGTAATCGATTTGTCGTTCTTCACGGGCATCATTGACTTATCCCAATAGAGCGTTTTGACCATCAGGTCATCGGTCATGCGCATGCCGAGCTCGGGCGCGTTTTGCAGGTTCGCACCGTCCCAAAATGAATAAACGGGAAATTTGAGGTCGGCACCCTTGTAATCAAAACCTATTTTTGCAAGATCGGGTTTGAACTTTTCAAGAATCGGCGTCATCAGCTCGCAGTGAAATGGGCAAGTTGACCGCAAGTAGACATATTTGATCTGTTTCGCCTCGAACTCCGCCTTATAGCGCTCATGAAACGCAATGAGGTCAGCGCGCGCGCCCGACAGAATGCGGTTGTTTGGAGTGTTGTAGAGGCTCACGAAAATCTTCTTTGCGGCGCCGTTGAATTCTTTAACCCAACTCTCAATCGTCGCATGCGACTCGCCGAGCACCGCCACCATCGGCGCCGGGCCCTTGGCACCCAAGGCTTCGCTTTTCGCATTCTCTTCTGCGGTGGCGTGAATATGCGGGAAAACCTCTTGCGCGCGCACGCCCATCAAAAAGAGGTATTGAATATATTTATAAAGCGCATCGTTGTAGGCTTGGCCCTCGAGGCCAAGCGCGGTAAAACTCGCTGCGATGAGGCCCTGGCTGTGGCCGCTGGCAGCCACGGTGTGCTTTAGCATTTCTTTGCGGTCAAAACCCTGCTGGTGCAGGTATTCATAGTGCGCAAACTGAGTGGCTTCGATAAGCCCGAGAGATATGCCTGCGATCGACATCGCGTCGTCGGCAGGCGATGAATCGGGTTCTGTCAGCCATTTGCGAAAATCGACCTTTTCAGGGTGCGCGACGGTGCCTTCGACCATCTTTGCCGCTGCTTCGATCGCCGAAACGACGATCTCAAAATAGGGTTTCATCGAAGCTTCTGTATAGAGCTTCTGCATTTCTTTGAGGTAAGGGGCGCCCTGCCCGCCGAACTGAAGAAAGAACTTTGCCTGACCCGCGTTAGCGGCTTCGAGTAATTTTGCCATTCGCAGCGCTTATGAAAAAGTGAACAGCGCGTCGAGCACGTCTTTATTTCTTTTTTGGCTTAGCGGTGGGCTCGGTCTTTTTCTCTTCAACTGCCTTTGCCGGCTGCGCTTCTTCTTTATTGGCTTCGGCACCTGCGTCTTTGCTGCTGAACCGATAGCCCACCGTCAGCTGGTAATAGCTCGCATTGCCGCCGTTTTGCGATGACTTGCCCGACTGCGCCATCGCGCCGATGTAACTTTCGTGCATGACAACGTGAAAGTGATTTTTTAACCCGTGAAGCGGCTATGCCTGTTTTATTTAAACAAATAGCGCATTCGCGCTGGTTTCAGAATTTTATCACAACCGTCATCGTGCTGGCGAGCGTTCTCGTCGGTGTCGAGACTTACCCCCAGGTCGAAAAACAGTACCATACGCTGCTGCACGCCCTTGACCTCGCAATCATCACCATATTCACCGTCGAAGTACTGATTAAAATCGGCGCTGAGGGCCGCCACCCGCTTCGTTATTTCAAAGATCCATGGAATGTTTTCGACTTTATCATCGTCGCCGCCTGCTTTTTGCCGTTCGAAAACCAATACATCACCGTTCTGCGGCTTATCCGTTTGCTCAGGGTCTTGCGCCTGCTGCGTGCTTTTCCGAAGCTGCAGGTTCTGGTGGGCGCGATCTTCAAGAGTATTCCCTCGATGGGTTATGTTTCATTGCTT
>JAKQXK010000246.1 GCA_029561505.1 Spirochaetota bacterium
CGCGACGAAGGTTCAACCAGTGTGATCAACCTAACCACGTCTGTCTCAACCTCGGCCAGCAATACCCTGCAGAATTTCGGCAACGTCAATATTGACAATACCGGCAATCAACTCTTTGTGAATATCAACGGTGTTGATGGCAACATCATTACCCTGGCAGATAACGACTGGAACCTGACGACCAACGCCGCGATCTGCAATGTGCGCGGCGGGGGGTTAACCATCGCCGGTATCACCCTCGACCGCGCCGGTTCGACGCGCACCACGGGCAATCCGTCGGGTGGGTGCACACCCACGAACGCAGGCCAAACCGGTTGGTCGATGGGCGCTTATGAGTCAGATTGAGCCGCCTAGACGAACCCCGCGCCTTAATTGACGCGCCGGCTCGACTTTCGGGTCATGCACCCATGTCTGACGCAAAATCAAAAATCATCTGGACCAAAATCGACGAGGCACCGGCGCTCGCGACCTATTCGCTGCTGCCGATTGTGAATGCCTTTACCAAAGCCGCAGGGGTTGTCGTCGAAACCTGCGATATCTCGCTTGCGGGCCGCATTCTGGCGAACTTTCCCGAAAACCTGGCGGAGAACCAGAAGGTCGCCGATGGTTTGGCTTATCTCGGCAAGCTGGTTTTGCTGCCTGAAGCCAACGTCATCAAATTGCCGAACGTGAGCGCGTCGATACCGCAGCTCAAAGCTGCCATCAAAGAACTGCAGGGTCAGGGCTATAAAGTGCCTGATTATCCTGAAGATCCGAAAACAGACGCCGACAAGGCGATCAAGGCGCGCTATGCGAAAGTTCTCGGCAGCGCAGTGAACCCGGTGTTGCGCGAAGGCAACTCTGACCGCCGCGTCGCGCGCTCTGTCAAAGAGTTTGCGAAAAAAAATCCGCATAAACTCGGCGCGTGGAGCAAAGACTGCAAGAGCCACGTTTCGCACATGGCGAACGGCGACTTCTTTCACAATGAAAAATCGGTGACGATTGAAAATCCTACTGAAGTGAAATTTGAATTTGAAGACAAGTCTGGTAACAAGACGGTACTCAAAGAAAAACTCGCTCTGCAAAAGGGTGAGGTCTTTGACGCAACGTTCATGAGCGCGAAGGCGCTGCGCCAGTTCATTGAAGCCCAGCTTGAGGATGCAAAGGCGAAAAACCTTCTCTTCTCTGTGCACCTCAAGGCCACCATGATGAAGGTGTCTGACCCGATCATTTTTGGCCATTTCGTGTCGGTCTATTTCAAAGACGTTTTTGCCAAGCATGCGGCCGTGTTCAAAGAACTTGGTATCAGCGCTGACATGGGGTTGGGCGACCTGTACGCAAAAATCAAATCGCTGCCTGAAGCGCAGCGCGCAGAAATTGAAGCTGACATTCAGGCGACCTACAAAGTGCGCCCACCGCTCGCGATGGTCGATTCAGCAAAAGGTATTACCAACCTGCACGCCGGCAACGACGTGATTATCGACGCTTCGATGCCGGTGATCATTCGTGACTCGGGGCAGATGTGGGGGCCCGATGGCAAGCTGCATGAATGCAAAGCAGTGATTCCCGATACCTCATACGCAGAGTTCTACCAAACCGGTTTTGACTTTTGCCGCGAACAGGGAGCGTTCGACCCAAAAATCATGGGCAACGTCGCGAACGTCGGCCTCATGGCGCAGCAGGCAGAAGAGTACGGCTCGCACGATAAAACCTTCAAAGCCCCCGGCGATGGAGTGATTCGCGTCATTGATGCTTCGGGCAAAGTGCTCAGCGAACACCACGTTGAAACCGGTGACATCTGGCGTGCCTGCCAGACCAAAGACGAAGCGATTCGTGACTGGGTGAAACTTGCAGTGCGCCGCGCGAAAGCAACAGGGTCGCCGGCAGTCTTTTGGCTCACGAGCGCCCGCGCGCACGACGCGCAGATTATCGCGAAGGTCAACACCTACCTCAAAGAGCATGACACCTCAGGGCTTGAGATTCATGTCAAGTCGCTCGTCGACGCGATGCAGTTCACGCTTGAACGCGTCAAAGCGGGCAAAGACACGATTTCGGTAACGGGCAATGTGATGCGTGATTACCTCACCGATCTTTTCCCGATTCTTGAGCTGAACACCAGCGCCAAGATGCTTTCGATCGTACCTCTGCTAAACGGCGGTGGTCTCTTTGAAACCGGTGCGGGCGGCTCTGCACCAAAGCACGTGCAGCAGTTTCAACAAGAAGGTTATCTGCGTTGGGATTCAACCGGCGAATTTCTCGCGCTCGGCGTATCGCTCGAACACCTCGCAGCGACATTTAAAAACGCGAAAGCGCAGGTGCTTGCCGATACGATCGACACAGCGTTTGGCAAGTTTCTCGATAATAACAAATCACCCGCGCGCAAGGTGGGTGAAATCGACAACCGCGGTAGCCACTTCTATTTC
>JAKQXK010000270.1 GCA_029561505.1 Spirochaetota bacterium
ATCGCCGGCTATTCACAGTTCGATTCGCGGCTCACCGATGCGCTGATCGTTTCACCGGGAATTCGCGTTGATCGCGACTCGCAGTTTGGCGATTATGTTTCACCGCGCCTCGGCCTCAAATGGGGCAGCGAAGATTTTATCGTGCGCGCGAGCGCAGGCGTTGGCTACCGGTCACCGTCGTTTCGTGAACTCTATCTCTATTTTGATAACCCTTCTGCGGGTTACACTGTGCAGGGTAATTCAACGCTGCAACCCGAGAATTCGCGCAGCGCCAATCTGGGGTTCGAATGGTTTGCGACGAAGCGTATCAGCGTCGACAGCAATGTCTATTTTAACGATCTCACGAACCTGATACAGACGGCAACTGCCGGGGCGGTCGGGGGCATCACGCAATACCAATACCGCAACGTCGCCAGTGCCTACACCGCCGGCGCCGACAACCGTGTGGTATTTTATATGAGCCGCTACCTGCGGGCGACGCTGGGATACTCGTACACGCTCGCGCACGATCGTGCCAATGACAGGTCGCTCGAAGGCCGCGCGCGCCACCGCGGCAATGCCGGGTTTCTCTTGCGGTACCACGGGCTCACCGCTCGCGTGCAGTTTTCGCTCATCGACAAGCGACCCTATTATATGGATATTTCGGGCGAGGCGCCTTCAAAGAATCCGATCTGGTCGGCACCCTACGCGACGGTCGATGTCAATGCCGAATACGCGCTGCTCTCGGGCTTAAGCGTCTTTGCCGGCGGTGAAAATCTGAATTCAGCGGGTGACGCTACTTACCTGCCGCTGCCGCCGCTGCGCGTTTATGGCGGTGCCCGATACACGTTTGGCGAATAACTTTTTGAATAGTAAAAGGAGAAAAAATGAACAAGAGATTTTCAATGATCATCAGTCTGATCGCGGCTGCGGCTCTCGCCAGTGGCTGCGCGCAGGCTTCTGAAAATGCGACCGCAACAGAGACTGCCGCCGCAGCAGCGACCACGTGTGAAACGACGTATCAAACTGTTTCAAGCCCGGCAAACGGCTACCAGGCGCTGTGCACGCCCGCGGCCGGTAAAGCCAGGTTCTTTCGTATCGAAGGTACGTCGGTCAATCTCGCGAACAAGTATTTCTATCTGGTGCTCGGCGACAGCGACGCGAACCGCGTCGGCACGAACACCCCGTCACCGACGAGCTCCGCAGGCGACGGTAAGTTTCTGTTTATCTTTGGCGGTTCTTCGGGCGGCGCGCCCTGGACCTATTTCACATTCAACGGCAACAGCACTACCCAGTTCACGTACCCGCTGCACACGATTGCCCCCCTCGCGGTGAATGGCCCTTCGACGGTGTGCTTTGAAATTGCAGATACGGTGCCCCCTCAGGTCACCTTTTGGGCAAACGGGCTCAAGAGCGACGGTAGCGCAGCCCAAACAGGTGCGGTCGCCGATGCAACAGTTGATTGCTCAAACACGGCTACTCTCACCCGTGCGAACGCAGTGATGACTAAAGCCGACTGGGCAAATGTGGCGGCGCTGGCCTCGGGTAACGCCTACATCAAATCAAGCGGTACCAGCCTCACCGATGTGGCCAAAGTCACCAAAGTGTTTGTGTCGAGCAACAGCGTCATCGGCGCGACTGATGTTTGCAGCACAACTCCTGAAGCGACGACAACGCAGATCTGTAACCCAGCGAAAGGCACGGCGCGCCATTTTCGCGTCGAAGGGGTGCAGACTTCGTCAGCGCATTCGTCGGTCACACTCTATACCGGCTATTCGTCGGCACCGAGCGGCGGCCAGGCAGCAACGACAAATGGGCAGGCGAGTTTCATTTTCTACCATGGCAATGGCTCTGCGCCCCCGCCGCAGACTTCGGTGGGCTATTCGAATCAGACGGGTACTCTCGCGACTGCGTTCAGTGGTTTTACGACCGCCGCCTCAGAAGTCTGTATGGACATCACCGACGCGACACCCCCACGCATTACCCTCTGGGCAACGGGGGTCAACACTGCAGATTGCAAAAGCCGCTCGACGCTGACGGCGACAAATGCGCTGATTAATAAGTCAGACTGGACGACCGCAGTCGCAGCAAACGCAACCGCTGGTTACCTATACCGGGGCGCAGGAACCACCGCGACCAAGGTCACCGCTTATTCGCATGTGATGGGCACCGGTTTTTGAAATCATCGGCGCCGGGAATCTGAACCTTATTTGGGCCGGCGCATTCTGTTTCACATTGGGTGATCAGAGCGGATCTTCACACCCAACAAGCGAATGAGTGAGCGGTGTATCGCGAAAATCGCCGCAGCCCCGAGCAGTGCTGCGGCAAAAACCATCAGCGAAGCTGTTAGGTTTTCGAGCAGGTTGGGCCGCAGCAGCAGAACTGCGGCCAGCGTGCACATGAGTGTGCCGCCAAATAATTTGAGAATGCGCCCTTGTTTTTCCTGAAAACGGCTGATGCGCAGCGTGAGTACCACTGCGACGAATATGACCATCTCATCGAGCTGGTAAATCAGCATATAGAATACCAGCAGCAGAGCAAAGTCTCCCGTTGAGACGTTCTGTGCGGTGAGCAGGTTGACCCACAGTACAGGAAAACCTGCGGTGCAAGAGAACTCCGCAAGCGACACACCCCCCGCTAAAAATATTGTAGCCAGCAGCATCGGCCAAAGAGACCCCGAAGCGGCAAGAATCTCGCGCATGCGGGCCAGAATACCCGGCTTCTTTTCAGGGGCGATCGTGAGCGACACACCTTTACCAAACCAAAAATAGTCTTTAATGTTGATGAGTCCCATTGCGAGAGTTAAAATGGCCATCGCCGTTCTGACCCAGGTCAGAAGACCGACGAGTTTCATAATACTGAACACTCCGGCTATGAATGCGGTGTAAACGAGCGATGAGACAGTAAGAAAAACGAAACCGATGAGAAAAATTTTGGTGCGCGAACCTGTATGAATGATCAGCGCCAATAGCATTGTTAAAACCCAAAGCGAGCACGGGTTAAATCCGTCGGCGAATGCAATGAGCGCTGTATTTGCCCAGAGAGCATCTCTGGTGAGTAACAGGCGGCCGAAAACCGGGACGTCGAGAAACACCTGCGTTTCGGCT
>JAKQXK010000310.1 GCA_029561505.1 Spirochaetota bacterium
GCGATGCGGTAGAGCGCAAGGTAGTTGGCTTCGCGGTCGGGTTTCATGAGCTTTGCCCTCGCAAAACATTCTGCAGCCTGAACGAGTTTTCGCTTTCGCTCGAATGCATCGCATTCGCCAGATTCGACAGCCGCGCCTTCAGGTTCAATAGCTTCAAGCACCTGCCGCGCTGCCTGCCTGTCACCCTGTCTGCCCAGAACAATCGCATAACGAATGTGTGTCGCCGAGTCTGATTTATTGACCGAAAAATAACGCTCGTAGAACTTTTTTGCCTCTCGCCGCTTGCCACGGTTATCGTATTGAACTGCGAGATATGCATAAGCGGCGGATTTCTCATAACCATGCGAGATCGCGAGTTCGTACATATTGACCGCTTCTTCATGCCTGCCGAGCGCCAGCAGTGATTCGGCTGACAAAACTTCGGCTTCAAGCCTGACCTGTGATGAATCGGTTGTCTGCAGCGTTACGCGCAACGAATCGAGTGCGTTCAGAAACCGCCTGCGCTCGAAGTGTTCACGGGCGCGCTCGAGAAAATCTTCTGCCGTGACGGGCTGAGAATAGGCTGCAGAGCAAAAAGACATCAGCAGAACACAATGCCGCGCGAGCGACATTGGTTTCAGCATATCAGAACCTTACGCCAAACGAAAGCTGAAAGCCGATTGCGTGGTTACGCTCTGAACCGGGCGTCGCTTCTAAGAATAGTTGTTCGCGCACGACGTAACGATTCTTGAACATCTGTGCAGCAAAAAGTGTAATGATGAATGAATTGCCCCGGTACGAAGAGAACGCATTGCCAGTGGTAGCACCGGTCGAATTGAAGCCGAAATAGCCCTGCCCATTGCCGAAGCTCGTCAGGTTGGTGTTTCCGGTGTTCTGAAAATAGAGGCGCTGGGTCAGCATGAAACCCCACGTCGTGGCGATCTTGTCGAATTCACGCTGCAGTTTGCCGAATTCCATACCCACAGACAGGTCATAAGTACCAAAATAATGACCGACAGCTTCGGTGCCCGTCGTTGGCTTATATTCGGTCAGGTAAATCTCGTCGATGACGAATTTCACGATGATGTCGGTGAAGGGCCCTTTACTCACAGGTTGCTTCTCGTCGACGACGGTGCCAAGTTGAAGCCGCAGATTGCGCCGGTATTCAATTTCAACCTTGGCGACGTCAAAAGCGGTACTTTTTGGCGCTGCCTCGGCGTCGCGAAACAGGTATCGCGGGTAAATACGCAGTACAAAGAAAGTCAGGTCGTCGCGCCCACCCATAAAAAGGCCAAACTTTGTATCGGAGATTGAGGTGTAGTCCGTATTTTGAATATAAGTCGTCGTCGAAACCGGCACCGTGCTGTTTTCGACGTTGAGCTGACTAAAGAGAATACCGCCACCGAAAAAGAAATACTTAAAATTATATTGCATCTCGATTTTCTGCGAGCCGGCATAGAATGCAGGTTGCAGAATACCATAATAAGGCGTTTGGCCATTCAATCTGAATGTCAGCTCGCGTAACGGGTTGAACTCCGCGTAGGCGCCCGCGGGTGTCTGCAACACGCCAGCAGGCTTGTAGAGATTCAAAGCCGTCGACTGCTTGTCGATCACGCCAATCGCCGAGGCAAAAAAACCAACCTCACCGATGACCTCGGGCCTTGCCTCGCAATTGGGGTTTGTCGCTGGGTCACCCGTCAAATCGTTACGCGCGTCGTATATTTTTTGTTCGGCGAGTTTCGCATAGGCATCGGGCAGCCACTTTTGCACCGACGCATTTCGCGGGTCGAGCTTCAGCGTGGTCTCGCCTGAAAAAACAGCGTCTTTGTAGAGCCCCATCGAATATTGCATGCGGCCAAGGCTTGCCCATGATACGGTCTGCTGCGGGTTGCGCACGACGGCTTTTTGGTAGTTCTCGAGCGCCTTGTTCTTGTCGCCCGCGAGTTCATATGTGTATGCCACGTTGTGGTATGAGCGCGCTGCCCGCGAATCGTCGAGAGATATGGCCTTTTGAAACCTGTCAGCGGCGTCGATGTACCGCGAATCGTTTGAGAGGTCTATGCCCTCCCAATTGAGTCTGTCGACTTCGGCGGCGAGGTCTTTGCTGCTCTTTTTCTGATTCTGCGCAGCCAGCGCCGAAGCAAAGGCAAGTACCAGGCTGAAAAAGGTGAAATTTTTACTGCGCATTTTCATAGTATATTAGACGCCCCGTCGCTAAGAATATCGACTGATTACGCTACAGGATGTAGCGTATTTTGCCGCCGCCAAGGATGGCGTCTATGCGGCATTTATGCTACACGATGTAGCTTATTTTGCCGCCCATGCGCGTTTCACAGTTTCCTTGTTAAGGCAACTGTTAAACGCGTTCTTTGAGGGTCTTAGAGAGGGTGCTGACTTTATCTGCCAGCTCTTGCACGCTTTGGCGGGCCATCGGGTCAACCTGTTCGAGATAACCCTGAATGGCCTGACTGACTTCGGTCGCGCGTTTTTCGTAATCACGAATCGCCTGAATCGACTTTTCTATGAGCTCATCGAGTTTCTCGTTGGTCGTCTCTGCGGTGTTAGAAGCCGCTATACGCTGGCTCAGCTGCTGAATGTCGCGGTCAAGCACGGTGAGGCCATGGCGCACCTCTTCTGTCACCGAAATCAGCGCTTCGATGCCGGTTCGCAGTGCTTTTTTCAGGGTCTCTTCCATGGCGGCAAAAAAAGTTATTTGCATCGAATGTATATGTTTTCGGTCGTTTCGCCTTAGCCCGATATTTCTTTTGTTGCCGACTCGAGATCGTCGCTGACGTTAAATACCGATAGTAGCCGCGTTACTTCAAAAATGTTTCGAATCTGGGCGTTGAGCCCGCATAACACAACCTTCGCGCCCTCGCGCTTTTTGGCCATGCTGACAAAACTTACCAAAACGCCAATGCCCGATGAATCAACGAACGAAAGATCGGTCAGATCAAGTATGAAGAGGGCGGTACCTTTCTCAAAATGCTTTACCAGGTTCGTACGCAGCTCGGGGGCCGAAAACATATTCAGGTCGCCGGTTAAAAGTACGAGCGTGAAATTCGGCTCTTCTTTGAATGTGAATGAGAGTCCTTTATTTTTGTCGAGCATGCGACTTGGCCGTACCGCAAACAGACATAGTAAGTCAAGTCGTGTTTAGCCCCTACTTGCGGTATTGTTTCTCGAAAAGCTCTTTTTCAACGGCCGCGCAGAGAATATGACCAATGAGAATATGGCACTCTTGAATGCGGGGTGTTTCATCAGAAGGCACGCGCACGCAATAGTCGACCATTTCAGCCATTTTGCCGCCTTTTTGGCCTGTCAGGCCAATCGTCTTCAGGCCGAGTTTTTTCGCGACTTCGAGCGAGTGAATGATGTTCTTTGAGTTACCCGACGTTGATATCGCAATATAGACATCGCCTGTCTGCGCGTTGGCTTCGAGCTGGCGTGAGAAAAGCAGTTCGTAACCATAGTCATTGCCAATTGCAGTCAGCGCCGAAGTGTCGGTTGTCAGCGCTATGCTCGCAAGCGCTGGCCGGTCAAAATAGAAACGGCTCACAAATTCTGCTGCGATATGCTGCGCGTCTGCCGCGCTGCCCCCATTGCCGGCAATCAGGGTCTTTTTGCCAGCGCGGTAAGCTGCTATAACTTCGGTGCAGATATTGTCGAGCTGGGTGATATTTGCCTCGTCAGCCAGATAACGCTCTTTGGCGCTGATAGAATCTTTTACCTGCGCGCGGATATAGTCTTTCATTAGACTCAATATAATAAAATCAGGTGGCAGCGAAAAGCTTTTTGAAGGCTTCGGGCAGTGGCGCTTCAACGACTACATCTTTGCCATCTGAGCCACGAAATTGCAGCCGGCGCGCATGCAGCATCAGCCGGTCTGCCGGCTCACCACCGTAGGTGCGATCGCCAATGATCGGCATTCCATATTCAGACAGGTGCACCCGCAACTGGTGCGTGCGCCCCGTAACGGGTTCGGCCCGCACCAAGGCGCGCGGCTCAAGCGTCTGCAGAATTTCGAAACGGCTAAAGGCAAAAGAGCCTTCGGGCTTTGCCCCCTTTTGGCCGCGGGCAGCCAGCCATTCGGTGGATGCATAACGGTTATGCTTTTTCTCTGCGCGCACGAGCTCGTTTTTAATTTCCCAGATCTTTTCGCGCACTGGCTGCTTCAGCGTGACGGCCGCAAGGTACTCTTTTTGAATGAGATTCTCTTGAAAAAGGCCCGCAGCGAATACATTCATCGCCGGGTCGGTGGTGAAAAGTATGCACCCCGAAGTCTCGGCATCAAGCCGGTGGTGTATTCCAAGGTATGTTTCGCCACTGTCTGCAGATTTCGAAAGCAGCCGTTTCAGTGCCGCGACCAGGTTGTCGCGTGCGTTGTCGAGTGTCGGCACCGTGGGCAGCCGCGGAGGCTTGTTCACGACGATAATGCCGTTCTCATGATACAGAATATCGGCCTGTGTCAAATCGGGCACGTTCTGCTGCTGCGCCTGTGGCAGGCGGTCTGCCTTGTATTCGACGCGCACCTCGATGCCGCCAAATACCGGTTTCGATGCGATACGGCAACGGCTGCCATTCAGATAAGCGGCACCGATCATGATCAGTTTGCGCGCCATGCCACGCGAGACGCCGCCTTCGACACGTTCGGCGAGCAGCGCGTGCACGACTTTGTCGAAACGTTCGCCGTGCAGCTTCTGCGGATTCTTAAAGCCGTATGAAGCCATGGCTCAGCTTTTCAGCTTCGCCTCTATGGCAGCCCAATCGATCTTGCCAAACGGAGTCTGGTGGTATTCGAGCAGCGCCGCAACAAGCCTGCCCGCTGCGACACCCGAGCCGTTGATCGTGTGCACATATTCGTTTTTGCCCGCGTCGTTCTTGTAACGTATTTTCGCCCGGCGCGCCTGAAAGTCTTTGAAATTCGAGCACGAAGAAATTTCGAGCCAGCGTTGAAGGCCTGGCATATAGATTTCGAGGTCATAAGTGATAGAAGACGTAAAACCCATGTCACCCGAACACAGGCTCAGCACGCGATACGTGAGCCCCAATTTTTGTAATACGCGTTCGGCGTCGTTGGTGAGAGAAATCCACTCTTTTTCTGATTCTTCGGGGCGAACAAATTTCACGAGCTCAACTTTGTTGAACTGGTGCACGCGAATAAGGCCGCGCGTGTCTTTGCCCGCGCTGCCTGCTTCGCGGCGAAAGCACGGCGTAAACGCGGTGAGTTTCACTGGCAGATCGGCGGCGTTCAGAATTTCGTCGGCATAAAGATTCGTCAGCGGCACTTCGCCGGTGGGTATCAGCGACAGGCCGTCTTTTTCCATGCGGTAATATTCATCGTTAAACTTCGGAAACTGCCCCGTGCCGAACATACACTCGTCTTTTACCAGAAGCGGCACCATTCGCTCTTTGTAACCCGCCTCTGCATGCAGGTCGAGCATGAAGTTGGCGAGCTGGCGTTCGAGGCGCGCGATCTGTTCATTATAAACGTAAAAGCGCGCGCCCGAAATTTTGACGCCGCGCTCGAAGTCAACCAGCGACTGCGATTCGGCGATTTCATAATGGGGTTTAACCTCAAAATCAAACTTCGGAATCTCGCCGACCGTGCGCACGACGACATTTTCCGTTTCGTCTTTGCCCACCGGCACTTTTTCGTCGAGTAGATTCGGCAGGCGCGCGAGCAGATGCTGAAAGCGCTCTTCAATCGGCGCCTCTTCTTCTTTCAGCGCCTTGAGGCGGTCTGCCACATCTTTCGTCGTTTCGCGCAGCGCGTCAAATTCGGCCTGTTTACCCTGCGCCTTTAGCTCGCCGAGCTTCTTTGACTGCACGTTGCGTTCGTTCGAGAGCGCTTCGACCTCGCGAATCATCGTGCGACGCCTTTCGGCAGCTTCTTTTAGATCTGCCGCCGAGGCCGTGTCGCCGCGCTGCGCGAGGCTCTGCAACACTCGCTCAAACCCTTCGTCGGTTTTCAGAAGCTGGTGGTCGATCATGGGAAAAAGTGGGGATTTCAAACAGGTTGCAAAGCCGTTAACTGTGCGCTCTGCAAGCGGCATACGCCGCACGCAGTTCGTCGCCCAGTTGTGCGGCATTTCGAGAGTCGATGCGTTCGGCAAGAAAGTGACATAATTCTTCGGCTGACCCGGGCAATACCCGCTCGATATCTTCGAATGAGGTAGTTACCACACGATAGCGTTCGTAAAGCCCCGCGACCGCGGTATAAAATCGCTGCAGGTCAATGTCGTTGCCGGCGAACCGTTGCAGCGCGCGGTGCAAGGTATGGTCAGAGGCGAGCCGCGCATAGGCAAACACAGAAACCGCATTTGCCCAGGCGAAGAAATCCGCCCGGTAGACTTTTCTGTCTTTCGCTAGGCAATCATAGCTGAGGCAAATGCCCTCGCCATAGAACGAAAAATTCTGCGGGTGTGGCCACAGCGAAATCTGCGGGTGCGGCGAGCCTTGGGGGTGGAGTAGACAGCCCGTTCGCTGGTTTTGCCCATCGACAAAACCAACGAACGGGCAAACATAGATGTCGTCGCGCACTCGGTTGGGTAGCGTGACTGCTTCACGGCCTTTGCGGTATTGCACGATGTTCACCGCGGCTGAAATATCGAGCGCGAGAAACTGCCGCGTGTTCTCAGTCACCCATGCGCGGCGCTCTGCGTCGCCCCCTTTGTAATTAAAGATGCCGCAGCAGGCGCTACATGAAAGCCTTTCGCTCATGCAGGCGTCTGCCGCCGTGAGTTCTGGAGCAGGGGACATTTATTTGGCTTGGCGCATGCAGAGAATGG
>JAKQXK010000334.1 GCA_029561505.1 Spirochaetota bacterium
CTCGACTTTCTGCGGGTCGAGCGCACCGGTCTTGGTGATTACCATCGACTGAATGTTCGTGACATCGGGCACCGCATCTACGGGCAGCCGCAGCGCCGAAAAAACACCGCCGATGCATAGCATGGCGATTGCCCCCAGAACAAGGGGGCGATTATTCAGTGACCAATCAATGAGCCTGGAAAACATGTAGATCCCCTTTGTAGTCTGCGCTGTCGCCCATCAGGTAAATCATCTGCGTGATGACGCGTACGAGTTCAAGTTGTGTATCATAATAAGAGCTTAAGGCCTGGTGCGTCTGCAGTTCGAGTTCGAGGTATGAGAGCAGATCGATGCGCCCGAGCTTCAGTTCTCGGTCGGCAAAAAGCATCTGCTTTTCGAGGCTCGATATTTTTTCAGAATCGAAATCATCGAAAAGTTTCTTTTTCTGCGAATACTCCGCGTGCGCGGCCTTAGCCAGCTGAACGACCTCGCGTCTGATATAGTGCTGCTCAGCTCTCGCCGCTTCGAGCTTTTTTTCTGCCGATTCGACACCTGCGCGGTTGGCGTTCAGCACTGGAATCGGAACCGTAACCGCGCCGCCGAAGAACTGGTTGATGCCCGGGTTTTCGAGAGCTTCTCGGCGGTAGAAGGCGCTTACCGATACGTCGGGCAAAGGCACGCGCTTTTCATAAGAGACCTCTGCTTCGATGCGGGCAACTTCACTGTTTTTTGCTTTCATGCGGCGATTGCCGGCGCGCACCTTCTCGAGAAAAGTTTCAAGCTGCAGTTCTTTGAGATCACTGAGCCACGGCGTCACGACCTTGACTTTCTCTTTCTGATTGAGATAAATGTTGAGCTTCTGCCATGAGCTTTCGGTTTCGGCGAGCGCCGTGTTGAGGCTCTTCTGTAACGCGATCAGCTGGTTATTGACAATATTGCGCTGAACAATCTTAGCCGGTGAAGCATATGCCTGCGCGCGCATATAGGTTCGCATCAGCGACATACGCTTAATGCGGCTGTTAATTTGTGAGGCCCTGAGCTCCGCAATGCTGAAAGCATAAGCGTAATACGCAGCTTCGAGCGTCAGCGAAGAGGTGAGATCAAGACCCTCGAGCTGCTGGCGCTCTGCCTCGCGTTCAAAGACTTCGAGGCGCTTGCCCATCTTGCCGGGAAAATATATCGGCTGAGTGACGCGCAGATCGTAAGTCATATTGTTGTTCATGGTGTCTTTGAGGCGCCCGAGCTCGGCCGTCACCAGCGGGTTCTGCCACGCAGTTGATTGGCGCCCTTGCGCCTGTGTGCTTTCAACCTTGAGTTTCTGAGCAACAACCAATTCGCTATGATCGCGCACGCGAGTCGCTATCTGTTCAAGCGTGAATTCGGTGCGCTCATCGCTCTCTTCTTCGGCCTCGATCAGTTCATTGCTCTGCGCAGTCGCAAGCGGAACAATGATAATAAAAATCAGAATCTTATAGATTCGCATACAGACACTCCGGTATTTTTGGTCATGTTGTTAACTCTTTAACGATACAGAAGAGACGCCATCTGTATAGCTCGCATAACGGGGCTTAAACCCCGTCGCGAAGAACTTGTCTGCGCTGATGACGCGCTCTTCGCCGGCGGGCAGAATCGCAGCTGGCAATCCGCGCGCCTTGAGTGCAGTGCTTCGCCATTGAGGATTTCCATCATGCACGTTATAGACGCCGTGCAGCTTGTGGCTCGCAGCGTGGCATACTGCAGATGCAGCGTCGTCCTGGTGTATAAAGTGTACCAATCTGTCTTCTGTGTAAGCGCTCGCAGCCGCAGTGTAAATGGGCCTTTCGGCGCTATAGAGACCCGCGAAGCGCAGCACGCAGCCTCTGTGACTGAGCGCAATGTTTTCGGCTTCGAGCAGAATCTCTGCCCGCTCTGAGTGTTTTGACCCATCTTCTTCACGGTAGGTTCCCGCTTTTTCGGGAAAAACCGCCGTGCTCGAAATGTAAATGTATTCTGTAACATTCAGGTTCTTCAAAAAATTCACCTGAGCATCGCAATACGTCTTGCGGTATAGGTCTGCGGCGCGCACCCCCGGAGCGAGGCAAAACACAGCAAGGTCGAAATCCAACTTTGGTAACGTGGGCGAGGTCTGCATCAGATCGCAGGCAACAAATTTAATGCCAGATGCCGGCACCTCGGCTGGGCTGCGGCGAATAACCGTGAGTTCATAACCGGCACCCAGCAGCTCTTCGGCAATACGTTTGCCCAAAAAACCATGGCCGGCAATCAATACGCGCATAAGGTTACGGGTAAAGAGCGAAGCAGGCGTGCGAGAAGAAAGTGACGGAGCCTCAGCCAGAGTGATTTTGGCCGCAATCTATGTTTGCGCCTTTCGATTACGATATTTTCACCGTAAAAAGGGTCTGTGCGCCGCAGGCTTTGCACCTCGATTCTGAAAATATCCGGTTGAGCTCAATCACCACGTCATCGCTCGAGGTTAAACCCGGGTCACTTTTTGTGCCGCTCATCGATCGGCGTGATGGCCACGACTATATTCAAGACGCTGTCGCGCGCGGCGCCGCCGCTTTTCTGATGCAGGCGGGGCATGCTGTCAGCAAAAAACTCACAAAAGAGATGCTCACTAAAGCGATCGTAGTCGAAGACACGCAGAAGGCGCTCGGTGACCTCGCGCGCTTTCATCGTGACCGGTTCGCTGCGTTCATTGTGGCGGTTACGGGCTCAAACGGTAAAACCACGACCAAAGAGATGCTCGCGCAGATGTTTAGAGCCGCGCTGGGCAAAAAGTCTTTGAGCACTGAAAAAAACTATAACAACCATATCGGCGTGCCCTTCACGCTCTTTCGCATCAACAAAGAAACACGTGTCGCGATCGTCGAAATGGGCATGAACCATGCTGGCGAAATCGGCTACCTTTCGCGCATGGCGCGGCCGCACGCAGCCGTGATCAGCAGCATTGGTCATGCGCATATTGAGTTTCTCGGTTCACGCCGGGCGATCGCCCGTGCAAAATCTGAAATTCTTGAAGGCATGCCAAAAGGTGGATATCTCTACGTGCCAAAATCTGTCGCTGAGCACGAAACTATTTCTGAAACCGCTAAAAAGCACGGTGCCCTTCTAAGAAAAATTGATGCCTCACGCGGTGCAGCGCTGCAAATAGTTGAGGCTTCGCCAAAGGGATACCAACTGCAAATAGAGACCGAACCCGTGCAGTTTTCTTTCGCGAACGCCGCCTGGGTGTCAAATCTTGCGCTGGCGGTGCAGGTGGCGATCGATTCAGGTATTCAGGCCAGCCAGGTTTTGCGCGCGGTCAGAAGTTTTAGGCCTGCCGCCGGGCGCATGCAGCTGCGGCGCGGGCGCTTCACCGTGATCGACGACGGTTATAACGCGAACCCTGATTCGGCAATCGCGTCGATCGACTCAGCCCTGCAGATTGCGGCCGGCCGGCCGGTTATCTGTATCTTTGGTGAATTCAAAGAGCTCGGTAAATTCAGCAAAACGCTGCATCAATGGACAGGCAGCGAGGCTGCCAAGAAGGGCGTCGCTGCGTTCTTTGGCATGGGCGACGATATGCGGTATGCTGTGCAGGCCTTCTCGAAAGCCTCGGCGAAGAAGACAGGCGCTACCTGGTTTCGCCGCAGTGACACGGCTTCGCTCGTTGAAGCTCTGAGCGCCTACCCGAAATCAGCGGTGGTGCTGGTCAAAGGTTCGCGTTCGATGAAAATGGAAGAGGTCGTAGACCTGCTGCTCTGATAGTTCGTCTTACGAATACTTCTTCAGGTACCATTCGACTGTCTTCTTTATGCCGCTTTCGAAATTTTCTGCGGCTTTCCAGCCGAGTTCGCTTTCAATTTTCGTGGCGTCTATCGCATAACGACGGTCGTGACCAGGGCGGTCGGCAACGAAAGAAATCAGGTCTTTGTAATGGGCGATCTTGAGCGAACGGTTCTGCGGTGGCGCAGCCTGTTGCAGAATTTCTGTGATCGCACCGACAATCTGTAGATTGTTTCGCTCATTGCGTCCGCCGATGTTATAGGTTTCGCCCGCCCTGCCATTGTGAAACGCGAGGTCGATTCCGGTGCAGTGGTCACGAACGTATAGCCAGTCGCGCACATTCTTGCCGTCGCCATAAATGGGAATTTTTTCTCCGGCGAGCGCTTTACGAATAATCGTCGGTATCAGTTTTTCATCATGCTGGTGCGGGCCGTAATTATTCGAGCAATTGGTGATAACCGAATTCAGGCCGTAAGTGTGGTGCCAGGCACGCGCGAGAAAATCGCTGCCTGCCTTCGATGCACTATAAGGGCTGTTCGGCGCATATGGTGTGTCTTCGCGAAAAAGACCCGTGTCGCCGAGAGATCCGTAGACCTCATCGGTGCTGACGTGCAAGAAGCGGCAGTTCTCTTTGCCGGGCTTCGCCTTAAACGGGGCGTCGAGCCAGTGCGCACGCGCAGCTTCGAGCAGCGATAGTGTGCCTTTCACGTTAGTCTCAATAAAAACAGCCGGGCCTGAGATCGAATTATCAACATGCGACTCGGCCGCAAAATGTACGACGCCCGAAATCTCGTGCTTTGCGAAAAGGCTAAATAGCAGCTCTTTATCGAGAATGTCACCCTGTACGAACTCATAGCGCGTGTCAGATTCGACGGCCGAGAGGTAGGCTCGGTTGGCGGCATACGTCAGTTTATCGAGATTGATAACGCGGTAGTCTTTGTATTTTTCAAGCATGTGCAGAATGAAGTTCGAGCCAATAAAACCGGCGCCGCCGGTCACGAGAATTGTTTTCATTTTTTATCTCCTTCAAGGTTTTTGTATGCTGCAATGGCTTCGCTCAGCGCCTCTCGCCACTCTCTGATTTCAAAACCAAAGTCGTGCGCAAACTTGCGTGGCCAGAGCGCGCTGTAAGCGGGGCGCGGCGTTGCCACCGGATATTCGTGTGTCAGAATTGGTTCGATGTGCGTCTGCACAGCAGCCAACTCAAGAATGGATTTTGCAAAGTCGTACCAGGTGGTAACGCCGTAATTTGCGAAATGATAGATCGACACTCCTGCTGGTTTCTCTTTGCCGCGCAGGTTATCGATCATTTTCCACAACGCGCTCGCGAGGTCAGCCGCGTACGTGGGTGAACCATGCTGGTCGGCAATAACCGTGAGGCGCGGCTTTTCTTTGCCAAGCCTCAGCATCGTCTTCATAAAATTGGCGTTGAATTCAGAGTATAGCCACGCGGTACGTACGATTGTTGCGTGAGCCGCAGAGTTTAGCAGCGCCTTTTCGCCCGCTGCCTTACTTTCAGCGTAAACGCCGATCGGGTTGGGCGTCTGCGCCTCGTCGATCGGTCGGTTAAAGCCGCCGTGAAAAACAAAATCTGTTGAAACATGAATGAGATAAATGCCAAGTTCAGTGCAGATTTCTGCGAGGTTCTTCACCGCCTGTTCATTGACCGCGAATGCGGCGGATTTCTCTTTTTCTGCAAGATCGACCTTTGTATAAGCCGCGGCGTTGACAATAAATCCAAATGGTTTTTCACGCAGCGCTGCGCGCAGGCTTTCTGCGCTTGTGAGGTCAATAACTTCGCGGGCAGCGTAAGTGACTTCGATCTGCTGCGGCTGGGTTTTTCTCAGGCACGCGGCGAGTTGCCCGCCACCACCCGTAACGAGTACTCGGGTAGGTGCATTTTCAGGCATTTTCGAACAGCTCCGCGTCTTGCAGCAGTGGCAGAGCACGATCTTTTTCTGAGGTAAGAAGTTCGTCTGGGCGAAGTTGCCAATCGATCTTCAGCTGCGGATCTTCAAACAGAATGCCGCGTTCATGTTCTTTTGAATAAAAGCTGTCGACTTTGTATTGAAATATTGCAGTTGCAGATAAAACAGCGAAACCATGAGCGAAGCCTCGAGGCACGAAAAGCTGCTCGTGTTTCTCATCGTCGAGAATATACGTATAAACACTCGCGAAGTGCGGTGACCCTTTTCTAATGTCGACTACGACATCGAGCACTTTGCCGACAGCAACGCGCACAAGTTTTGCCTGCGCCATGTCACCGATCTGGTAGTGCAGGCCTCGCAGCACCCCTCGCGAAGACATAGATTCGTTATCTTGTACGAAATTCTCGTCGATGCCCCATTTGTCTATAAATGTCTTCTTGTTATAAGGTTCAAAAAAATAACCGCGAGCGTCACCGTGCACCTGCGGCGTAATCAGAACCGGTTTAGGGTATTTCAGGCCCATGGCGAAGGGTTCTCTGCCAGACGCAAAAGGTATTTGCCGTATTCGATTTTTTCGAGCGGTTTGGCCAACCTGATCAGCTGATCGCGGTCTATATATTTCTTGATGAAGGCAATCTCTTCAATACACGCAACCTTGAGCGCCTGGCGCTTTTCGATAAGGCTCACGAAATGGCTCGCGTCGAGTAATGAATCATGTGTGCCGGTATCGAGCCAGGCATAACCCCGGCCCATGATGTTCACGCGCAGGCGCTTCTGCTCGAGAAACACACGGTTCAAATCGGTAATCTCGAGCTCGCCGCGCGCTGACGGTTTCAGCCGTTTGGCTTCAGCCACTACGCTGTTGTCATAAAAGTATAACCCCACAACCGCATAGTTGCTCTTGGGTTTTGCAGGCTTCTCTTCAATCGAAAGCGCGTTAAAATTCTTGTCGAATTCAACAACGCCATACCGCTCTGGGTCGTGTACGGGGTATGCAAAAACCTCAGCACCGCCATCGCGCTCTGTACGAGACACGGCCTCTGTTAAAAGTTCGGTCAGGTGGTGGCCGTGAAAGATATTGTCGCCGAGTACGAGCGCTGCTGCGTCGGTGCCGACAAAGTCAGAACCGATGATGAATGCCTGCGCGAGGCCGTCGGGTGAGGGCTGTTCTGCATAACTGAACTTTAGCCCGAGCTCTTCGCCTGTGCCGAGCAGCTCACGAAAACGTGGTAGGTCGTGTGGTGTTGAAATAATGAGAATTTCGCGAATACCGGCGAGCATCAAAGCCGAAAGCGGATAATAAATCATCGGCTTATCGTAGATGGGCATCAGCTGCTTCGAGATGACGCGGGTTACCGGGTAAAGGCGGGTACCCGACCCACCGGCGAGAATGATTCCTTTCATTATTTTCGCTTTCCTTTTTTGGTTTTTTTGACGGTAGCGCGGCGTGAAGGTTGGCCCGCTGGCACGGCGGGCATCGCCGCTGGCGCCGCTGAAGCGGCAGCCGGCGATAGATTGCGCGCGCGGGCATAGGTGAGCCCTGTAAAGACAGCAATAATGCCGAGCGCGGCAACCACTGCCATAAAGAGAAAACGAATGCGCTCCGCTGCGACGCGCTCTGCATTGCGCCGGTAAGATTCTTCGATGAGCCAGAACAGGCGCTGCTCGGCGGCAGGGTGAGCCTTTTTGAATGCCGTGGTGATTTTCTGCAGATCTTCGTCGCCGAAGGCGGCAATTTGCGTGCGAGCCCGGCCCGTATCGGCGGCAAAAAATTTCTGTACTTCGCCCGCCAGTTTTTCTGGCAGTGCCTCGACGTCAAAATCTGCCGCGCTGACTGCACAAGCAGAGAAAAGAAACCCGAAGAGTATTTTATGCGTCATGCCCATTACTTACCGCCGCTGCCTTTTCGAAATGAAACTTAGCTACCAGAATGCAGACAAAGAGCAGGCTGAAAGCAGAAAAATTCAGCCAAAATGCGCGCCGCATCAGCGGGTCGAGCACTCCCCCGCCTGATTTTTGTACAAAAACCGGCCCCGGATGCGAAGCTGTTTTCCAGATGTAGATTGCCGCAACGACGAGCGCTGCGTTTGCCAGCGCCAGCAAAGCCAGCACCGCCCCAATGCGTGCACCCTTTTCAAAATCATGAATTGTTGCCCGTAGCAAGATGTAGCCGTTATACATCATCCACATGACAAAAAAAGAGATCAGGCGCTCGTCACCCCAGTTCCAGAAAGTACCCCAGACGGGTTTTGCCCAGAGTGGGCCGGTCACCAAAACTGTTGTGGTAAAGACCCAGCCCGTTTTGATAAACGCCCTGGCCCATGCGTCGGTTCTCATACTGCGGGTTTGCAGATAGCGTATGCTCATCAAGGCCCCGCCGATGAATGCGACGAAAGACACCCAGACGAGTGGCACGTGAAAGTAGAATATCCGCTGTACATTACCTTGCATCGCATCGGCCGGGGCCTCGATCAACGCGACATACGCTGCGTAACCGCCGACCGAAACTGAGAGCAAGAGTAACGCGTAATACAGCATAGCCGTCACTATTCGAGGGTTTCGTCTTCTGAAAAGATCGCCGTGATGTTGGTTTGTGGTGTTACGTCAAAACTGTAATTGATGACCGGCACTTTCGGCGCGATCACCCGGCCGGCGATTTCGAGAACTTCTACCGCCGCGCGCTCTTCGACGATAATTTTATCGCCGTTTTCAATTTTGTTGTCAAACGTCGATTTAGGCGCTACCACGAAGAACGGTATGCGATGCGCTTTGGCAAGAACCGACAGCGAATAGGTGCCAATCTTGTTCGCCACATCTCCGTTTGCGGCGATACGGTCTGCGCCGACAAAAACTGCGTCGATCATTTTCTTTTGCATCAGGTACGCAGCCTGCGAATCGACAGTTAACGTAACCGGAATCTTCTCTTTCAGCAATTCAAAAGCTGTGAGGCGCGACCCCTGCAGGTATGGCCTGGTTTCGTCGGCGTAAACCATGTTGATTTTTCCCTTTTCATGCAAGACCCGAATTGCACCCAAAGCCGTACCAATGCCGCCGGTCGCGAGCGAGCCGGTATTGCAGTGTGTCAGAATGTTGTATTTCTCTTTCGGATACTTCGTCAGCAGGTATTTCACTGCATTGTTCGACATTTTCAGGCAGCGTTCGGCATCGTCGTTATGAATTTCCAGTGCCTTTTCGTAAAGCGCGAGCAAGAGCTTAAGATTGGCGTCTTTGGCCTTTGACGGCTCACCGGCGAAAAAAGGCGCTGCAACGTGCAGCATCTGTTCGGTCGCCCACATGAGATTAACGGCGGTCGGGCGGGCGGCGTCGAGTTGCTGCTTCTGCTTCTTTAACAGGTCGAGCGTAAGCTTCTTGCTTTTTTTCGAAGCCTCCCATGCTGTGAGGTACATGCCATAAGCGGCGCTGATGCCGATAGCGGGTGCTCCGCGAACGACCATGTCTTTGATTGCTTTCGCAACTTCGGCGCCATTTGAACACGTCACATAGTCGAGTTTGTGCGGCAGCAGCTTCTGGTTCAGCAGCTGAATTTTGTCGCGGGCCGCTTTAATGAACGAGAGATTTGTCTTCATTGTCTTTCCTGAATGGGGGTTTATTTTTTGTTTGTGTCGGTTGCTGCGTTGTCTGGTTTGTTGGGTCTCAGCAGCGGAAATAGAATAACGTCTTTGATGCTGGCTTTGTTGGCAAACAGCATCACCAGGCGGTCGATACCAATGCCGAGGCCTCCGGTCGGCGGCATGCCCACCTTAAGCGCGGTAACAAAATCGTCATCGGTGGCCATGGTCTCTTCGGCACCGCTCGCCTTTTGAGCGGCCTGTTCGCTGAAACGGCGGTCTTGTTCGAGCGGATCGTTGAGCTCGCTGAAGGCGTTGCCCATTTCTCTGCCGGTGATGTAGGGTTCGAACCGTTCAACCAGGTGAGGATTACCCGGAATCGATTTTGCGAGTGGCGAGATCGCCTTAGGGTAGTGCATGACGATCGTCGGTTGTATCAGAAATGGCTCAACCTTTTCTGAGAAAACCAGGTCGACAACTTCCCAGAAGGTATGCAGCGATTCGGCGCGTAGGCCAATCGACGTGGCCATTTTTTTCGCTTCTGCCGCTGAAGGGTTTTCGTCGCCCAGAAATTTCTCAAAATCGAGGCCGGTTGCTTCTTTTATGCTCTCGAGGTAGGCGACGCGCTTCCAGGGCTTCTTGAGAGAGATCGTAGCGTCGCCGTAAGGCAGGTCTGTCGAACCGATGAGTTTTACCGCGAGGTTCTCGAAAATATCTTCGGTTAGCTGCATCATGGTGTTGTAGTCAGCATAAGCCTGATAAATTTCGATCATCGTGAATTCAGGGTTATGCTTCGTGCTGATGCCTTCGTTACGAAAGTTGCGGTTCATCTCGAAGACTTTTTCGTAGCCGCCGACAATCAGGCGCTTCAGATACAGTTCGGGGGCTATCCTCATATAGAGGTCGATGTCGAGCGCGTTATGGTGTGTTGTGAAGGGGCGCGCCGCTGCACCTGATGCAATCGCCTGCATCATCGGTGTTTCAACTTCCATGAAACCACGCTGGTGCAGCAGATCGCGAATTTCGCGCAAGATAGCCGAACGCAGTGCAAAGGTGGCGCGGGCATCGGCGTTGACCGCAAGGTCGATATAACGCTGGCGATAGCGCAGTTCAATATCGCTGATGCCGTCGTATGTTTCGCCATCTTTTTCTTTCACGACCGGCAGCGGATGCAGGTTTTTCGCGAGCATCATTAGCTCATCTGCATGAACAGTGGGTTCGCCGGTCTTCGTGCGAAAAGGTTTGCCGACCACACCGATGATGTCGCCGAGATCGAGCTGGCGCAACACGAAATAGTCATTTTCGTTCAGCGTCTTATTGCCGGCATAAATCTGTATGCGACCGGTTTGGTCTTGAATCTGCAAAAACTGCGCCTTGCCCATGTCGCGAATGGCAACGACACGGCCGGCGGTCGCTACCTGGGCCACATCTTCGGGAGGCGTCTTGTCGTTGTCGTCACCGAAGTGCGTCTTTCTGATGAGTGCAATATCTTCTTTATTATTGAATCTGACGGGGTAGGGGTCAATACCCTTGCCGATCAGCGCGTTGAGTTTACCCAGGCGCTGGGCAGCTAGCTGGCCGAGGTCTGCCTCGGTCGTATCTGGTAAATTGCCCGGCTTGTCGCTCATTGGGGCCAGAAACAGGTATTTTGACACCCTGTAAAGGCAACGGGCCTTTCGGGCAGCCGCTACTTGCGCTCGGGGGCTTTCGCAACCTGAATCGGCAAATAGAAGAAATCCTGGCCCAGAAAGCGCAGTATTTTCACGTGGTAGATGTAGGATATCTCATTTTCAACCAGGTGGCCGAGTGTTTTGACATCGTGAATATTGAGCGCGCGCAGCAGACCCGGGTCTTTTTTGATTCTTAAGAGCAGCCGAAGCTGATGCTCTTGCCATTCGCTGCGTATGCTTTCGAGCAACCGGTCATACGCGACATAACTGTTGCGTTCGGTGCGTGGCACCTGCGTATAGACGTTTTCGTCCCACCAGTCTTTGAGCACATATTTGACGTATTCGAACGGAAGTTCGCGCACCATCTGGTTGCGCTTCAGATGCCTGTGCACGTAGCCCGTACGGCCAATGCGCATGAAATGCGTGCATATCTTTATAAAGAAGACCGGGCCGAAATGATAAAGAAAAAACGTTTGGTCGCCTTCGGGCAGGTTCGTCTGCTGCATCAGCAGTGTGTCACGCGTG
>JAKQXK010000344.1 GCA_029561505.1 Spirochaetota bacterium
ATGCTGCGGTTCGAGCGCAGCACAGAGGTAGATCCCCCTTTTCAGGTCGTATTCGCCGTCAGCCGAAAGCTGGGTGGCGCGCCTGTGCGCAACCGCATCAAACGACGCCTGCGCGAAGCGCTCTTTCTGCTTCTTAAAGAGGGTAAAGTGAAGCAGACTGGTTTCGAGCTCGCGATTATACCCAAAAGAGAAGTTGTGGATTTAGACTTTTCTGAACTGGCCGCCGACTTGCAGTCAGCCCTGAAGCGCCTGCCGAAACCTGCCCGGCTGGCTGAATAGCCAGCGCGTCAGACGCCACGAAACTTAACGCAAAAACATCAGAAGGGTGTGTTACAAAATATATCTGTTTACGAGACAACAGGGTTCGATCAAGAAAGCCCGGCATGCCCTTTGACCCGGCAAATCTGACGAAGCTCGCAGCGCGCCACCAGCGCCTGATGCAGATTCGCTATGGTCAAGAAAGCATTGGCATTGGCACCGACGAAAAGCTGCGCCGCATTTTGCATTTCTGCGCCGACGAAATGGACGTTGCCCGCGCCGGTCTCTGGCGCCTGAACGGTACGGGTGACGCAATTGCCTGTATCTTGCAATACGAACGCGGTAGGCACCATTACGGCACAGGGCCAGAGCTCAGCGAACGCGATCTGCCAAGGTATTTTGTGGCCTTGCGCAACGATCGAATTATCAATGCAGACGATGCACAGAACGACACAAGAACCTCAGAGTTGACCGAAACGTACTTAAAGCCGCTACAGATTGCATCGCTGCTCGATTGCCCGATCTTTGCCGGCGGTAAACTCGCGGGTGTGCTCTGCATTGAAGTCGAGGGCGCCGTGCGCCAATGGTCGATGCTCGACATCTCATTCGCAGCGGCGGCGGCCGACGCAGTTTCAGCCATCAACGAACAGAACCTGTGGGAAGAAGAACGCCGCTACACGAGCATTCTGGAGCAGTTCGACAGCCTAACGGGGCTTATCAACCGCCGCTCGTTTCAGCAACACGTCTTTCAAGATATCGCTTCGGCTGTTGGCGTGCGCCACGTGCTTGCCTTGTTGGGTCTCGATGCGTTTACGGCAATCAACGACAAATACGGGCAGGTGGTTGCCAACAATGCGCTGAAGCTGCTGGGTGACCGGGCGTTTCGGGTCTGCGCGGTGCATGGCTGCCTCGCCGGACGCATCAGCGGCGACACCCTGGGTTTCTGGTTGCCGCGCACCAAGAACCAGCGGCAAATCGATGAGTTTCTGGCAGACGTGCGCGCAATCGTCGCGACCCCGATAGCGACCGTTTACGGTCTCAGCGTATCTATCAGTGGCACCACTTCGGTCTATTACCACTTGCCTGAGCAAGAGGCTGTACCCGACCCGATTCTGGCAGCCGAGATCGTGCTCAAGAACACCAAGCGGGACAACAAGGGTGGCGTAGGTATATTCACTGAACGCAGCTACCGGCAACTGCAAGATAAAAGTCGACTGGTCGAAGACATACAGACTGCCCTCGATCACGGGCATTTTTCTGCATGGTACCAGCCGATCTTCGATGCGCGCCGCAGGTTCTACACGGGTGTCGAAGCCCTCGTGCGCTGGCAACACCCAGAGCTCGGTCTTTTGCCACCCGCACGTTTCTTGCCCCTCGTCGCCGAAATCGGCCGGTCGCGCGATCTTGGTCATTTTATGCTCGCGCAGGCTTGCGGTGATGCAGCCAGTCTTTTGCGAGACGGGCTCGATATCGGCCGGGTTTCCGTGAACCTCTCTGCCGAGCAGCTCTACAATAACCAGCTGGTTGCAGAAATACAGACTCTCTTGAAGATGCACGGCCTGCCCGGCACGCACCTGGAACTCGAAGTCATCGAAGAGGTTATTAGTCGCGACTTTGAACTTGTCAACATGCAGCTCAGCAAACTTAGAGAAGCCGGAATCGGCATCAGCGTCGATGATTTTGGTACGGGCTATTCGTCGCTCTCGCGTTTGAAACTTTTGCCCGTTCAAAAAATCAAGATCGACAAGTCATTCATCGACGGTCTGCCCTATTCAGGCAACGACGCATCGATCGTGCGTTCGATCATTGCGCTCGGCCGGGCACTGCAACTCGAGCTGGTCGCAGAGGGTGTCGAAAATTCGGGCCAATCAGAATGGCTCGAGCACGAAGGTGTCGATTATCTTCAGGGCTTTCTCTACGCGAAACCCATGACCGTCAATGAGCTACGTGATTTTCTAAAGAAGCGCGTTGCTTAACGCTAAGCTATTAGCAGTTTGCGGAAAACTTCCGGAAAAGCAAAAAGCCTCGTCGTTTGCAAAGCCAAACGACTGCTAAAGCGCGTCGTCGCTTTGAGGCAAAGCGACTTTGCTGCTTTTCGCTTTTCCGGTTCCGCAAACTGCTCGCAGTTTCCTTTGCAGGAAACTGCTATATCAAGCCCACACCGAGCGCGACTGCGAGCGCAAGAACCAGCCCCGAAACGGTATACTGCACAAAGGCAAGCGCCACTTTTTTCAGCAGCTGGCTGCCGAGCCAGGCGCCGGCGAACGCTGCCAGAATTGCCGAAAGCAGCAAAACTTTGTTCTCTTCAACGAGGCTGACGCTGAGCCGCGTCGAATAGATGCCGAGCCGCGTCATGTCAATCGCGCTCGCAATCACAACGCCGGTCGCCACAAACGTTTCTTTACTCAATCCGCATTTTATGAGAAAGGCACTGCGCAGCGCCCCCTGGTGCCCGGTGAGCCCGCCAAAAAAACCGCTGAGTGCGCCGCCGAGAATCAGCTTGTTTCTCTCGAATTGCAGAGCCCGTAGGCGCGGTAAAAGCTCGAACAGCACGAACACAACCATCAGCGCAGCCACAATCAGTTTCAGCAGGCGGATTTCAAACGTCTTTGAACCGGCCTGCCAAACCAAAAGTGCAGTCTGGTTCGGTATGAGTCCGAGCAGCAGCGCGCCCAGGGCCGCGCCGGCAATCGCGGTAATACCGAAGCGCAGCACCACCGGCCAATCGACATGGCGGCGCACGAGCACAAATTTGAAAAGGTTATTCAATAGGTGCACAATGCCCGTCAGCGCAATCGCCGTCTCGACGGGAAAGAAGATCGCCATGAACGGCGTCAGAATCGTGCCGAGGCCGAAACCCGAGAAAAACGTGAGCAGCGA
>JAKQXK010000346.1 GCA_029561505.1 Spirochaetota bacterium
CACGCGGTTTCGCGATGCGGCCGACCCCAAGCCGCGCTCGCGGCCGGTGTTTTCGTTTCACCGGCCTGAGACGCTGCGCGTGTGGAGCAAACAGGAAAAGTCGCTGCGCGCGCGGCTTTTGGATCTACCCCAGCTCAACCCCGATAAGCTCAGGGACTGCCAGGTGACGGCGATCACGAACCTCGATAAATCGCTCAAAGACGCGCGGCCGAAGGCGCTGGTGCAGATGGCGACGGGTTCGGGTAAGACCTTTACCGCGATTACGGCGATCTACCGTCTGCTCAAATTCTCGAAAGCCAACCGCATACTCTTTCTCGTCGATACCAAAAATCTGGGAGAACAGGCCGAGCAGGAGTTTCAATCGTACACGCCCAATGACGACAACCGCAAATTTACCGAGCTCTATGGGGTGACAAGGTTGCGTAGCTCGTTTATACCGCGTGACAACAAGGTGTATATCTCGACCATTCAGAGAATGTATTCAGTACTGAAAGGCACCGAACTTGAAGAAGCGGCCGAAGAATTAAATCCGAATGAAATCCGCCTAGAGGGCAAAGAGCCAATGCCCGTTGTCTATAACGAGAAGGTGCCGCCCGAGTTCTTTGATTTTATTGTGATCGACGAGTGCCACCGCAGCATCTATAATCTGTGGAAGCAGGTGCTCGACTATTATGACGCGTTTCAGATTGGCCTGACCGCGACGCCCGACAACCGCACGTTCGGTTATTTTAACCAGAACCTGGTGTCGGACTATGGCTATGAGAAGGCGGTGCTCGACAACGTGCTTGTGCCGTACGAGGTGTTCAGCATTGAAACCAAAATCACGAAAGAAGGCGCGAAGATTGCGCTGGGCGAAACCGTCGATAAACGTGAACGGCTGACGCGCAAGAAATTTTGGGAAGCCGTCGATGAAGATGTCGAATATGCCGGCAAGCAGCTCGACCGTGACGTGGTGAACCCCACGCAGATTCGCACGATCATTAAAGCCGTCAAAGACAACTTGCCGGCGATGTTCCCGGATCGCTATAATGAGAAGGGCGAGTTCGAGGTACCTAAGACGCTGATTTTCGCGAAGAGCGACAGCCATGCCGAAGACATTATCGAGGTCGTGCGCGAGGAGTTTGCCGAAGGCAATGATTTCTGCAAGAAGATCACTTACAGAAGTGAGGAAGATCCGAAAAGTGTCTTGTCGCAGTTTCGCAATAACTATTACCCGCGCGTTGCGGTCACGGTCGATATGATTGCGACCGGCACCGACATTCGCCCGCTCGAGGTGCTGCTCTTCATGCGCGACGTCAAGAGCCGCAGCTACTATGAGCAGATGAAGGGCCGCGGCACGCGCACCTGTTCGCTCGAGGAGCTCAAAAAGACCGGCACGCCGAGCGCGAAGTACACCAAAGACCACTTTGTGATTATTGACGCGATCGGCGTCGAACAGTCGCTCAAGACCGACAGCCGGCCGCTCGAGCGCAAGCCCGGGTTATCGCTCAAAGAAGTACTCGAAAACGTGGCCGTGGGTAACACAGAGGAATCAATCCTCAGCACGCTTGCCTCGCGCCTACTGCGCTTAGAGAAGCAGATCAACGCGAAAGAAAAGGAAAGGTTCGAGGAGCACACGCAGGGCCAGTCGATCACGCAGGTGGCGAAGGAGCTTTTGGCTGCGCATGACCCCGACCGCATCGAGAACCTGAGCCCGGAAAAGCGGCAAGAGATTGTCGAGGCGGCGGTGGCGGTGTTCCACAACCCCGAGCTGCGCCACTTCATCGTCGATGTGCGTAAAAAATATGACCAGATTATCGACACGGTGAATATCGACGAGGTCACCAGCGCCGGTTTTGCCAAAGACCAAAAGGCCGAGGCTGAGAAAACCATCAGCGAGTTT
>JAKQXK010000037.1 GCA_029561505.1 Spirochaetota bacterium
GCAGGCTTTGGCGGCAGAAGCGTAACGCACCATAGGCATATTGTCCAATGCCAGACCGGGCGTCGCTTGCCGGCTGCTTGCGCGCCGCGACACATGCCTCATGAAAACAATTTTACCCATGCTGCTCGTTCTTGCCGCGCATTGCGCTTCGCCACAGCCAATGCCCAAGGTTGCGAAAGTTGATTTGCCGCGTTTTATGGGTAAATGGTACGTGATTGCGAACATACCAACTTTCATCGAGAAGGGTGCCCACAACGCGATCGAAGAATATACTTTGAACTCTGAAGGCGACGTCGATACCGTTTTCACCTTCAACGCCGACGGCTTTGAAGGTAAGGCGAAACGCTACACGCCAAAAGGGTTCGTAGTTGACCGCATCACGAATGCCGAGTGGAAAATGCAGTTTCTATGGCCTTTCAAGAGCGAGTTTCTGATCAGCTATCTTAAAGAAGATTATTCTCAAACCGTGATCGGCCGCACGAGCCGCGATTATGTCTGGATCATGGCCCGCACGCCGCAAATCAGCGCAAAAGATTATGAGGCGATGGTACAATTTCTGGCCGCAAACGGTTACGATGTCGGTAAATTGCAACGGGTTCCGCAGCGCTGGCCGTAGCTTAAAGCGACGCCAGATGTGGCCGGGCATTATCGACTTTACGCCGTGCAGCGGCTCGCCGCTCGGTGACGATTGTTTCTGCCTATGAGCATGATGACCGATCACGAACTTTCTGCCGCGACGAAACGACCTGACGACCGGTGGTTTCAGGCCGGTCTTCCGGGGCTGATTTCTGGCGCGATCGAAAAGACCTGGGCAGAACCATTGCTGTTGGCTCGGCGGTCATTCGGTGCAGCAACCGAGGCTGCGTTTGAGCGCGTTGCGCGTTTCTCAGGCGGTCTCGCGGGCAAGGCGCTGCGACCGGTATTTCATCTTTTACGCCGCCCCGACGATCATTTGCTTGAAGATACGCTAAGGGCGACGCGCCTTGCCGAAAACATGACGGGCATCTATGGTGAAGACTTTTATATCAACCACAAGAGAGTGGTGCGCCGTGTCCATACTTGTCCTTTTCGCAAACGCGAAGGCGCGACGATTATCTGTCACGTCGGCGAAGCCGCAGGGCAAGAGCTTTTCAAAGAGCTTGTGCCGGGTACGCGCCACAAAGTTCACGTGACGATGGCACGCGGGCATCAGCATTGCGAATACAGTTACGAAATAGATTGAAATGCTGCGCAGAGTACTTAACATTTTTGTTTCTGGTATTCGCGCAAAACTTGCGCTGTTTACCGGTAGCCTGCTGACTCTGACGATTCTGATTCTGAGCTTCACGACTGTCAGGCAACAGACAGAAATTCTGACAGAAAGTTATGAAAAGCAGGCGGCAATTTCAAAACGTTATATATCCTTACTGGTCATCGAACTCAACAATATTGCTCATAACCTTGTACAGATCGAAGAGTTCAGGCAGCAGATAGCCGAGCAGAAAAAAGCTCTGAAAGTTTACCAGACGCAGAAAATCGTCGAGCAGGATAAAAAAGTCAATTTGGGCCTCTTTAAGACCAACCTCTTCGGCGCGCTTGGCAGCAAGAAGGTACGCTTTCGCGTCGATACCTTTTATTCGCGTTACCTCAATGAATCAGAGCTGCGGTCGCTTGAAAACCGTATTCGCCAGCAGATTGCGCTCTATACGGGCACGACACTTTCTGCTGCGCAGTGGTCGTCATTGCAGCGCATCGCCCGCGACATTGTAGGCACGGCAGAGCCATCCCGGTTGATTAAGTTGCGCGCGAACCTCGACAGCAAGATCGCGGCAATTCTGATACCAGCGAAACGAAAGGTGATCGAAGACGCAGGGCTCGAGCAGAAGCTCTTTCGTATTCAGACATTTCCCGTGACCGATCTTGAAGGCCAGGAAAAACTCGAACCGTCATTCGATACAAATCTGCTCGGCAAAGAAGGCCCTCTGAGCGAGCTCACGAGCACCCCGGCACTCGACAAGAATCTTCGCGATGTATATACCCGCCTGGTCGATGCGCCAAACCACGAAATAACTGCAGAGGCAATCAGTTTCACCTGGCAGGGGCTTGATCTGCAAACCCTCTATTCACCGCTTTTCCAAAGACCGAATTCAACGTTCTGGGCGCGCACGATGCTCGAAAAAGGCAAGAACCGAAAAGCCACGAAGGCGCTGATGCAGCAAGATGCTGAATTTGCTGCCCGCATAGCAGCTCTGACGCCCAAGCTGAAGGCACGGCTGAAAACACTGAAGGAGCTCAAACCACCGAAGCCGCCTTATGCCGATAAAGAATTTACCACACTTTATAAGTTGTACTCAGAGGTGATCGCTGAGCGTAACGCCGCAATCGACAAAGCGTTTGGCGCCGCCGAAGGTGATACCATCACCGATCTGAGGGCCGAAGCCTGGCGCACGCTGCGCGACTCAGCGTGGGAAGACACGATTCTGCTGCGCTACCGCAATGATGAGACCGAAATCGGCAGATACCTTTCGTCTGCCAAAGAACGGCAGGTCATGCGCACACGCTGGGGCGAATTGCGCAAGTGGGTATCGAGCGCGCGCAGTGAGACGGCGCCCCCGGCATTAAAGCGGCTCTACACACAAGGGCAGATCGCCAAGTCACGCAGCGAAACCGAAGAAATTCTCTGGGATCTCGACAGCAAACCGATTTTCAGCGACGGCAATCCGGTGCTCGCCGTCACCATATTGCAAGATAACCTCACCGGCATCATGCGCACTCTGGTTGATCGTACAGAGGGCGTCGCGCTCGTCAGAAAAAACCGCAACAAAATAGTCATTTCGGCAATCGTGATTGGGCTAATCGCCATATTACTCGCGATCTACATTTCAGGCATCGTCGTGCAGAAGATCAAGCGCATCATTCGCAGCGCTGAAGAAGTAGGGCGGGGCAATCTCGCAGTCGAATTCGAACACGGCGGCACCGACGAATTCGGCACACTTACCGTCGCGTTGAATACCATGGTGAGCGGGCTCAACGAGCGCGAGAAGATTAAAGGCATTCTGGGCTCGATGATTGACCCGGTGGTGGTCACAGAAGCAATGAAAGACCTCGCGGCATTGAAGCGGGGCAGCGAAAAAGAAATCACGGCTTTTTTCTCTGATATTGCATCATTTTCAAATATCTCAGAAAAGCTGACTTCGCCCGAACTCGCGTCATTACTTAATGAATACCTTTCGGCAATGACGATCATTCTCAAAAAATATGACGGTGTGCTCGACAAGTATATCGGCGACGCGATCGTCGGCATATTCAATTCACCCGTCGACGTCGAAGACCACGCCTACAAGGCAGTGATGGCTTCAATTGAGATGCAGGCTAAACTCGTCGAGCTGCGTAAAACCTGGAAAGAGCAGAACCGCTACATACCCGAGGCGCAGAATATGAAATTTCGCATCGGCCTTAACACCGGTCTGGCGAAGGTTGGCTTTATGGGCACAGACGCACTCGCTTCGTACACGATGATGGGCGATACCGTCAACCTGGCTGCGCGTCTCGAAGCTGCGGGCAAAGACTATGGGGTCTCAATCATGGCCACCGACGCGGTTTATGCACAGATTAAAGATCGTATCTTTACGCGCAGGCTTGATGTCGTGCGCGTCAAAGGCAAAACGACTCCGGTGACGCTCTACCAGATAATTTGCCCCAAAGGCCAAGAACCGCCGCAGATCGCTGATTTTGCGAAGCGCTATGAACAAGGCCTCGACGCCTACCTGCAGAAATCGTGGGATAGTGCAATTGGCTTTTTCAAAGAAGCGCAGAGGCTACGCAATGCCGCCGATAAGTCAGCAGAGCAGCTCATAGAGCGCTGTGAATCATATAAATTGAACCCACCGCCCCCCGACTGGGATGGCGTCTTCACACGCACGACCAAATAGGTCGTAAATTGACTGACAACATATCAGCAGGCGCGCACGGGTGCGCATGCTCAGACGACTCTACTGGCTGTTCGGCGCAGTGCTTATTTTCATGTGGTGCCATTATGTATGGCTGCGCATCGGCAAACCCCCAATGACCGACGAGGTGCGGGCAAAATTTGGCAAGCGGTCGATCGCGCTGTCGAACGGCAAGACGGCGTTTGAATACAGCGAGGGCAACACACCCGCGGTTGTGCTCGTGCACGGTTTTTCGGTTCCGTCGGCAATCTGGGAAAACACCTACCGGGCACTCGTCGCTGAGGGGGTTAAGGTGCTGCGCTACGATCTTTATGGCAGGGGTTTTTCTGACAGTCCCGCGATAAAGTATGATGCAGACCTGTTTGTGCGGCAGCTCAAAGAGCTGACCGACGAGCTCATCGGCACTGAAAAGTTCGTGGTGTGCGGCCTTTCGATGGGTGGGGCAATCACCGTGCAGTTTGCCGACCGTTATCCCGATCGCGTCGACAAGCTTATTCTCATCGACCCGGCGGGTTTTCCCCTTTCTTTGCCGGCGGCGGCTACGGTTGTCAAGTTACCGATTATCGGCGATTACGCGGGCCGAATTCTGGCCCGCCGCGCCATGGTGAAGGCTCTGCCGCAGAATTTTACCCGCAGCGTACCGCCTGCGGTCGAAGCGGCCGCACTTATCCAAACGGATTATGCCGGTTACGACGATGCGATCGTGTCGACGTTACGGCACATGAACCTTACCGATCTGAAATCCACCTACGAAAGCCTCGGCCGCCGCCACATCAAGACCCTGCTGCTCTGGGGTAAACACGACCAGGTGGTGCCGTTTTCGCATGCGAGCAGCGTACGGGCCGCGCTGCCGGGCGCAAAATTCGTGGCATTCGAAAAATCAGGGCATATTCCGACGGTCGACGAAAAAGAAAAGGCCAACCGGGCGATTCTCCAGTTCTTGGGTGCCGCAGACTAGGGGGATATCCCATATTTCTGTATGAGACGAATTATGCGCGGCCTTTTTGCCCCGCAAAGCGTTGCCGCAATGATTCAACGGCAAATATTGGCCTATGAAGACGGTTTTAGAAGACCTTAAAGACGCAGTTGTCATCGTCACTGGCTCTGGCCGGGGCATTGGCCGCGGTATCGCCGAGCAATTCGCTGCGCAGGGTTCTAAGCTCGTGATCACCGACATCGATGCGGCAACGGCAGAGCAGACCGCACAAGAAATCGCCAAGATGGGCGTCGAAACGATTTCGATGGCCTGCGACGTGTCGAAATATGACCAGGCTGAGGCGCTCGCGAACAAAGCCGTAGAAAAATGGGGAAAAATCGACGTTCTGGTCAACAACGCCGGCATCACCATGGACGGCCTGTTTCTGCGCATGAAGCCCGACCAATGGCAGAAGGTCATCGATATCAACCTGACCGGCACCTACAACTGCGCGCACGCCGCGGTGAACCACATGCGCAAGGCGCGTAAAGGCGCAATCGTCAACATCAGCTCAATCGCCGCCGGCGGTAACCCTGGCCAGGCGAACTACAGCGCTTCAAAAGCCGGCGTGCTCGGCTTTACTTATGCGCTCGGCAAAGAGCTCGCCCCGATGGGCATTCGCGTCAACGCTGTTGCCCCCGGGTTCATCAAAACCCCCATGACTGATAAAATTCCAGAGAAGTTGCGTGAGCAGATGATCGCCGCAATCCCTCTCAAACGACCGGGAGAACCAGAAGACATTGCCAAAGTCATCTTGTTTCTCGCGTCTGATATGTCCGCGTACGTGACTGCCCAGTGCATTCACGTCAACGGCGGGCTCGCCGGCCTATAATTTTGATAATATGAAAATTATGGCAAAATAAAAAATAGGGACGAATAGCTGACCTCGGCGCCGGGGTTCCAAAGGGGTGAAACCCCTTTGAATCTCTCCCGCTCCTTTTGGGGCGGGAAAACGCTGCGCGTTTTCAATCCGCCCCAAAAGGAGACCCAAATGGCTTCAACAGAAGAAATCATGGGCAAAGTAAAAAAAATCATCTCTGAGCAACTCGGAGTTGACGAAGGCGAAGTGACCAACGAGTCACACTTCATCGACGACCTCGGCGCAGACTCACTGGATACAGTGGAACTCGTCATGGCTCTCGAAGAGGAATTCGGTATCGAAATTCCTGACGAAGACGCTGAAAAAATCCAGACAGTCGGCGACGTACAGAAGTACATCGAAGAACACTCTTGATTTGTGCTGGCCTGCCGGGCGAAAGTCTGGCAGGCTATCTTTTCAGCCTGGTCCAGTCTGACCAAAGCTGCTCTTTCTCACCTTCACTTAAACCCCAATTCGAAGTTTCAGAGCGCAGGCGATCGCTCAGATAGAACAGAATCATCGCAGCCGTTACAGAAATATTATAGCTCTCGGTGAAGCCCAGCATCGGCAGCGCGATTGAGGCATCGGCATTTTCAATTGCCCAGTCACTGAGCCCCCAGTGTTCACTTCCCAAAGCGATCGCGTATTTTTTCGTGATGTCGAGTTCTTTCAGGGGTGTGGATTTACCCCTTGGGCTCGTTGCCAATACCGTATAGCCGTCATGCTTTAGCGCGGCGAAAGCTGCAGCCGTCGAATGCTGCACGCCCTCAGGCTTAATGCGAAAATCTACTTTGGTATTCGCAAAGTTTTCCCGGTACTTTTGAATCGTTAGCCAGCTCGCGGCGCGCCCGGCAACTTTTGCATGCGCGTTGAACGCGTGCCGGTTCTCTGCGATGTGAATATTCTGAATGCCGAGACCATCGGCCGTACGCAGCACTGCACTCGCATTCAACGGATCATAGATATCTTCGAGCAGCACCGTGATGCGGCGGGTGCGGTTGTCGAGTGCTGTGCGCAGCCTCGTTCGGCGTTTTTCCGTCAGAAATTTTGCATCACCGGTTTCCGTTTCCACAGGGCAGGGTGACCCGCTTTTCTGAGGTTTTGTCAACACTTAATGAAATGGGCGGCTGCATTGCGGCGAAAGTACGGCCTGCACAAATAGCCGAATGAAAACGGGCATGCGATGTGACATAATCCATGGACTTTTCTTTGCCGTGGCGCGCGCCTTTAGCTATACTGTGACTCTCAGTGATGCCGCACGACGGTTTCACCGCATATCCCAAGGGCCCCGGGTCCGACGGAAAACGCTTAATCTTGAGACCTAGAAACTTCTTTTTAATTGACGCTCTGTTGAGCGTTCATAAACTGGCTCTCCGCTAACGACGCCTCCGGCGTCTCTGGCGAACCTTCAGAAGCGTTTGGCGCAGCTGAATGATCTGTTCTTTGACAGACGGATAATGAATAGAAAATTGTTATGAAGCTTGAAGTTGTAGCAATACAACAGCAAGGACTTCGTAAATTTCTTTAAAAACCTTGAGCAAAAGTCGTGCCGAACTTGATTCGGTACGCAAAGAATAAAAGAACAACAGCCAGTAGTGGCGAAACCTCGGTTTCGCCTTCAATTAGGTTTGTTTTAAGGGCTAATTATTAGCTCTTCGTTTTTCTTCTTTTGTATGGGCGCAAGCACATACAAAAGAAAACTATAATGGAGAGTTTGATTCTGGCTCAGAACGAACGCTGGCGGCGCGTCTTAAACATGCAAGTCGAACGATCTGTAGCAATACAGGGAGTGGCGGACGGGTGAGGAACACGTAGGAATCTACCTTGAAGAGCGGGACAACTTTGGGAAACCGGGGCTAATACCGCATAGTACAGAGATGTTAAAGGGCTAGCAATAGTCGCTTCGAGATGAGCCTGCGGTCTATCAGCTTGTTGGTGAGGTAATGGCTCACCAAGGCTACGACGGATAGCCGGTCTGAGAGGATGATCGGCCACACTGGCACTGAGACACGGGCCAGACTCCTACGGGAGGCAGCAGTTAAGAATCTTGCGCAATGGGGGAAACCCTGACGCAGCGACGCCGCGTGAAGGATGAAGGCTTTCGGGTTGTAAACTTCGGTAGACTGGGAAGAAGAAATACGTTCGTTGAGGGCGTATAGTGACGGTACCAGTCTGAAGCCCCGGCTAATTACGTGCCAGCAGCCGCGGTAATACGTATGGGGCAAGCGTTGTTCGGAATTATTGGGCGTAAAGGGCTCGCAGGTGGTTTGTTAAGTTGGGGGTTTAATCTCTGGGCTCAACCCAGAGTCAGCCTTCAAAACTGGCGAACTTGAGTACGATAGGGGATAGCGGAATTCTCGGTGTAGCGGTGGAATGCGTAGATATCGAGAGGAACACCAATGGCGAAGGCAGCTATCTGGATCGTAACTGACACTCATGAGCGAAAGTGCGGGGAGCAAACAGGATTAGATACCCTGGTAGTCCGCACCGTAAACGTTGTATACTAGTTGTTGGTGGTTTCAACGCCATCAGTGACGTCGCTAACGCATTAAGTATACCGCCTGGGGAGTATGCTCGCAAGGGTGAAACTCAAAGAAATTGACGGGGGCCCGCACAAGCGGTGGAGCATGTGGTTTAAT
>JAKQXK010000361.1 GCA_029561505.1 Spirochaetota bacterium
GGCAACGCCCGCCAGGGCTCTACCCGGTCGCCGCAATGGCGCCACGGCGGCATCGTGTTCGGGCCACTGCCACGCGATTATTCAGACGGTATGTCTCGTCAAAAGAAGCAGATTGGCGTTGCGCATATTCTTGCAGCCAAAGTGCAGGCAAATCAGGTTGTTGTATATGATGGGCTGAAACTCGAGAAACAATCGACCAAGACGGCGTTTCAAACCGTGAGCAAAATCACCGAAGGTGCTAAGCTGCAGACAGTTGGCCGCGAAAAGAAAAAACTGCGCGCCAACAGCAACAAGGCGCGCCATTCGGTAGCGGTCATCATGGCACCTGCCGAAGTGAAAGATGCGAAATCATTGCGCAACATACCCTGGGTGAAGCCATTGAGCTCATCGCGCATTGCAGCGAACGCGCTGTATTACAATCAGGGTCTGATCATTAGCAAAGCTGCACTCGAAGAACTCGACAAAAAGTTCTCGGCGCTGCTCTAGAGGTAACATGAACCTGTACGACGTAATCAAGAAGCCACTCGTCTCTGAAAAAGCAGAAGCGCTGCGCGCCAAAAACTGCTATGTATTCGAAATTGATCTGAAAGCGAACAAAACGCTCGTTAAGCAGGCAATCCGCAAGATTTTCGGTGTTACACCACTTAAGGTCAACACTCTCGTGAGCCGTGCGGATGGCAAAGCGAACCGTTATAACGTCGGCTATTCGGGTCGTCGCAAGAAAGCATATGTTTACCTCAGCAAGAACGACAAGATCGCTCTGTTCGAGGGAGTGTAAGGTAAGTCATGCCAATTAAAAGATTTAACCCCAATACGCCGACGCTGCGTTACAAGACGGTTCTTAAATCGTCTGAAGTAACTGCGTCAGAACCGTACAAGCCGCTGCTGACATATCTTAAAGAGACAGCCGGCCGCAACAACCGCGGCGTCATCACCGTACGCCGTCGCGGGGGCGGGCACAAGCGCCGCTACCGCATTGTCGACTTTCGTCGCAACAAGCTGAACGTGCCCGCAATTGTTGAAACAATTGAATATGATCCGAATCGTTCGGCGAACATAGCGCTTGTCTGCTACGCAGACGGTGAGCGCGCGTACATTATCGCTCCACAGGGTCTCAAAGTTGGTCAGAAAATTATTTCAGGCGACAAGGTTGAGATTGAAATCGGTAACGCAGCACCTATCGGTACGCTGCCAATTGGCGCAAACATTCACAATATCGAGCTGACGCTCGGTCGCGGTGGCCAGCTTGCTCGTTCTGCGGGTTCGTTTGCGATCATCACTGGTCGCGACGGAGATTATGTCATCATTAAACTGCCATCGGGCGAGGCGCGCAAGGTGCATGCACGCTGCCGCGCAACCATTGGTATAGTCGGTAATCTCGAGCACGAGCTCGTGACCTTGGGTAAAGCCGGGCGCTCTCGCTGGCTCGGCAAAAGACCACGTGTACGTGGTGTTGCCATGAACCCGGTTGACCACCCATTGGGCGGTGGTGAAGGTAAAACCTCAGGTGGGCGTCACCCGGTAACACCTTGGGGCAAGCCTACTCGCGGTAAAAAGACGCGTAACAAGCGTAAAGCATCAGAAAGATTTATTGTTTCACGAAAAGTCGGCACACGAGGTGGTAAATAATGTCTCGCTCTCTGAAAAAAGGTCCGTTCATCGACCAACACCTTTTTAAAAAGGTAGAAAAGGCAAAGGCGACCAGCGACAAGAAGCCGATCAAAACATGGTCGCGTCGCTCAACGATCTTTCCAGAAATGATCGGTATGACATTTCTCGTGCACAACGGTAGCAAGTTTATACCAGTCTATGTAAATGAGAACATCGTTGGCCATAAGCTGGGTGAGTTTGCGCCTACGCGCACTTACAAGGGCCACACGAGCCTTGACAAAAAGAAATCCGCACCGGGCGGCTAATCAGGTAACATATGGAATCAAAAGCCTCAGTAGATCAGGTCAGAATGTCGGCGCGCAAGATGCGCCTGGTAGCGAACGAAATTCGCGGTTATGAATACCCCGAAGCCGTCGACGTGCTCAAGCACATACCACGCAAGAGTTCGCGCATCATTCTTAAAGCGCTGCTCAGCGCAGCGGCGAATGCCCGCGTGATCAACCCTTCGGTTGACGAGCGCGCTCTGTTCATTAAGAAGATTTTTGTCGATGGCGGCCCGCTGATGAAGCGGTTTATGCCACGTGCGCGCGGTCGTGCTGACCGTATTCAGAAAAAAACTTCAAAACTGACGATTGTACTCTCTGACGAAGGATAACATGGGACAAAAAACGAATCCAATCGGCCTGCGCCTCAAGATCACCCGCACATGGGACAGCGTCTGGTATCACAAGAAAGAAATGTATGCGAGCACGCTGCATGAAGATCTGAAAATACGCAGACACATCAAAGACCGTTTCAATAAGAGCGGCATTGTCAAGGTCGGTATCGAGCGCTTTCCTGAGAAAGTGCACGTGAAGCTGCACAGCACGAAGCCGGGCCTCGTCATCGGGCAGCAGGGCAAGAAAATTGAAGCCCTCAAGGCGACGCTGCGCACTATGGTGACCAAACCACTCGAAGTCAAAATCATCGAAGTTGCAAAGCCCGATGGCTCGGCTCAGGCGCTTGCCGAATCGGTGGCACTGCAGCTCGAAGACCGCATGGCATTTCGCCGAGCGATGAAGATGGCGTTACGCTCGGCAATCCGTGCGGGTGCTCTTGGTGTGCGCGTCATGGTATCAGGCCGTTTGAACGGTGCGGATATGGCGCGCCGTGAGCAGTACCTCGAAGGCCGTGTGCCGCTGCATACGTTGCGCGCTATTATCGATTACG
>JAKQXK010000364.1 GCA_029561505.1 Spirochaetota bacterium
TCATTCGCTTGGCCCGAAAGTTTGAGAGTAACCCCTTTCGCGAGAAAGCAGCCGAAGCTCTGGCCGGCAGTGCCCTTCATGTTCACCGAAATGGTGTCATGCGGCAGCCCGTCGTCGCCATAACGCTTCGCGACTTCGCCAGAAAGCATTGCGCCGACGGTACGGTCGACGTTGGTCACCGGCAGGTTAATTTCTACCGGCTCTTGCTTGTCGAGCGCACGTTTCGCCATTTCGATCATGCGATTATCTATCTGCTTGTCAATTTCGTGGTTCTGCGCCTTAGTGCGGTAAAGGTCGGTCTTGTAGACCGGCTTTTGCATCGTCAGAAGTTTGCTGAGGTCAAGGCCGCGCGCTTTCCAGTGGTCTTTCGGGCGCGATGGTATCAGCTTTTCAGTGCGTCCGACCATGTCGGTGAGTTTTCTGAAACCTAGTTTCGCCATATATTCGCGCACTTCTTCGGCGATGTAGAACATGAAGTTGACCACATGTTCTGGCTTGCCGTTGAACTTCTTGCGCAGCTCTGGGTCTTGCGTTGCGACGCCGACCGGGCAGGTGTTGAGATGGCATTTGCGCATCATGATACAACCCAGGGTGACGAGCGGTGCTGTCGCAAAACCGAATTCTTCGGCGCCCAAGAGCGCGGCAATCACGACATCGCGGCCTGTTTTCATTTGGCCGTCGGCCTGAACGTAAACGCGGTCTCTGAGGCCGTTCACGACGAGCACCTGGTGCGTTTCGGCGAGGCCGAGTTCCCATGGCGTGCCTGCGTATTGTATTGAGCTGATCGGTGATGCACCTGTGCCGCCGTCATGCCCGCTAATCAGAATATGATCGGCGTGCGCTTTCGCGACGCCTGCTGCCACAGTACCGACACCGCTCTCTGACACGAGCTTGACGCTGATGCGTGCGCGGGGGTTAATATTCTTCAGGTCGAAGATCAGCTGTTTTAGATCTTCAATCGAATAGATATCGTGGTGAGGCGGTGGTGAAATGAGTGTCACACCCGGCGTTGAGTGGCGCACCTTGCCGATGATCTTATCAACTTTAAAACCTGGTAGCTGGCCACCTTCGCCGGGTTTTGCGCCCTGTGCCATCTTGATCTGCAGCTCGTCTGCATTAATCAGGTAGTTGGCGGTTACGCCAAAGCGGCCAGAAGCAACCTGCTTGATCGCCGATCTGAGGCTGTCGCCGTTCGGCAGGGTGACAAAACGCTCTGCGCTTTCGCCGCCTTCGCCGGTGTTGCTCTTACCGCCGATGCGGTTCATTGCGATCGCCAGGTTCGTGTGCGCTTCCCATGAGATTGAGCCGAAGCTCATCGCTCCGGTAGCAAATCGTTTCACAATTTCTTTTGCCGGTTCGACCTCTTCGATTGGAATCGGTGTTGCAGCGTAGTCGAACTCGAGCAGAGAGCGCAGCGTGACGCGGCGCTTGCTCTGGTCGTCGATCGATGCCGTGTATTCTTTGAATGTCTTGTAATCTGAATTGCGCGTGCTGATCTGCAGTTTCGCGACGGTTGTCGGGTTCCAGAGGTGGGCTTCGCCGTCGACGCGGTAGTGATAAAGCCCGCCCGATGGCAAAATACCTTCGCGCAGGTCGCCGAAAGCTTCTTCATGGCGACGGCGTGCTTCTTCTTCGAGCATTTCAAGGCTCACGCCTTCGACACGGCTCGCTGTTCCAGTGAAGTAGTGCTCGATAACCTCTGAGTCGAGACCGACGGCTTCGAAAATCTGCGCTCCGCAATAAGATTGCAGCGTAGAGATGCCCATTTTGCTGAAAATTTTATAGAGGCCTTTGCCTATCGCTTTGCGGTAGTTTTTCTCTATGTATTTTTCTTCTTTAAGTTCAGGCATGAAACCGATGGCATAGAGGTCATGCAGAGTCTCGTACGCCAGATAAGGGTTAATGGCGTTCGCGCCATAGCCCAACAGCAACGCGAAGTGGTGCACTTCACGCGCTTCGCCGGTTTCTATCACGATGCCGGTTCGCGTTCTGAGGCCCGCTTTGATCAGCGCGTGGTGCACCGCTGCGACACCCAAAAGGCTCGGTATGGGCGCGATGTCGCGGCTGACCCCGCGGTCGGTGAGAATCACGATATTGAAGCCGAGTTTCACGGCTTCGCAGACGCCGGCGCAGATTCTGTCGAGCTGCGTGCGCATGTCGTTCTTCTTTTTCGGGTCGAAATGCAGCGAAAAAGTTTTGGCAGAGAACTGCCCTTCGGCGATCTCTTTCAGCTGCGATAGCTGGCTGTTTTCGAGAATCGGGTGAGGCAGCTCAATACGGTGCGCATGCTCAGGCGTTTCTGCGAGCAGGTTCTGCTCGGGGCCGATATAGGTCGTGAGCTCCATGACGAGTTCTTCACGAATCGCGTCGACGGGTGGGTTGGTTACCTGCGCGAACAGCTGCTTAAAATAGCGAAAGAGCGGTTGCGGTTTTTCAGAGAGTACGGCCAGCGCCGCGTCTGTGCCCATCGAGCCGATTGCTTCTTGGCCCGTGACGACCATCGGTTTCATGACTGTCAACAGGTCTTCTTTGGTATAACCAAAGATGCGCTGGCGTTCGAGCATGGTTTTGTGCTCGGGCGTTGGCGATTCTTTGGGTTCTGGCAGATCGGCAAATTTGATCATGTTTTCTTTCACCCATTTGCCATAGGGTTGCTGCTTCACGATCTTGTCTTTCGCTTCGTCGTCAGAGATGATGCGGTGTTCAGACAAGTCGATCAGAAACATGCGGCCTGGTTCGAGTTTGCCGCTCAGCACGATATCTTCGGGCGGCACTTCGAGCACGCCCATTTCTGACGCCATGATCACTATGTCGTCTTTGGTCTTGATATAGCGGGCGGGTCTTAAACCGTTGCGGTCGAGCGTTGCGCCGATAATGTTACCGTCGGTAAACGCAACGGCGGCGGGGCCGTCCCATGGTTCCATCATGGTGGCGTGGTACTCGTAAAAGGCCCGGCGCTCTTCTGACATCAGGTCGTTTTTCGACCATGCCTCGGGAATCATCATCATGATCGCATGCGGCAGGCTGCGCCCGCTCATCACGAGCAGCTCGAGAACGGTGTCAAAGGTGGCCGAGTCTGATTGGCCTTCCATCACGATCGGCAGCATGCGCTTGAGGTCGCTGCCATAGTGCGGTGATTCCATCACGGCTTCGCGCGTGCGCATCCAGTTGATGTTGCCGCGCAGCGTATTGATTTCGCCGTTGTGCGCGATCATACGAAACGGGTGCGCGAGATCCCATGTGGGGAATGTATTGGTCGAAAAGCGCATGTGAATCAACGCGAGCGCCGATTTCATTTCTTTGTGGCGCAGATCTTTAAAGAATGCGGGAACCTGCGCTGCGAGCAGCATACCCTTGTAGACAATGGTCTGGCTGCTGAATGAGGGAACGTAATATTGCGCGCGATTCAGTTTCAGCTCTGCGCGAATGCGGTGGTCGATCACGCGGCGCACGAGGTAAAGACGGCGCTCGAAGTCGTCTTTGCTGCCTTTGAACTTGCCGCGACCGACAAAAGCCTGCACGACGTATGGCAGCGTGAGCTTCGCGCCATAACCTGGCACGCTGTCGTCTACCGGCACCTTGCGCCAGCCTAAGAATTCGAGATCTTCGTCGACCACGATTTTCTCAAAAATATTTTCAACCTGTTTGCGCAGGCCGTTTTCCTGCGGCATGAAAATAAACGCCACCCCGTATTCGCCTTCGGCGGACAGGTTGATCTTCGCTTCGGCGGCTGCGACCTTCATGAAGTCGTGCGGCATCTGCAACAGAATGCCGGCGCCGTCGCCGGTTTCAGGGTCTGCGCCCACCGCGCCGCGGTGTTCGAGGTTCATGAGCATCTGCACGGCCTTCTCGACGATGTCGCGTGACTTTCTTGCTTTGAGATCAACAATGAAACCCACACCGCAAGAGTCTTTCTCAAATTGCGGGTCGTACATACCGATCGCCGACGTAGGCATAGCACCTGTTGTCGTCGAATCTTGGCGTACCTGCGGCTCTATGGCCGCCATCGGAGGCGTTTTGTCAGTTTTGCTCATGTTCCCTCCCTTAAAACAGGGTCA
>JAKQXK010000374.1 GCA_029561505.1 Spirochaetota bacterium
TGCCGCCGCCCTGTACTGAGGCCGACTTGCCGGGGTTCGTTTCCATATACGTGCGCGCCAGGTTTTGGCCGAGCTGCACCATCGTGTCAGAGCCGGCAATTTTCAGGCTGCCGTCTTTTTTGCCGCAAGCGGCCGCCAGCAGAGTCGCCGCCAGCATAATTTTCAAAGTTGTTTTTTTCATTGCATCTCCTGTGTGCAACCTGCTATGAAAATCCATAGCTACCAGGTCGCATCGGTGGCGCCACGTCTGCCGGGCGAGACTCCATGTAAATCCGTATTTTGATAAATAGCGAAGTATAAACAAGTTAGTAGATTATTAATTACGTCAAGTAGGAGCGGGAATGCGGTAGCATTCCCGCTCCTACTTGACGGCTCACCTCATTTAGCTGCTTCGTTAAGTGTGCAATTGCGCGAATACGAACGTATGTTCAAGGCGCTCTCTGATAAGCAGCGCCTGCGCATTCTGGCGTTGCTTTCGAGGCGGCCCCTGGTGGTTAATGACATCAAACTGATGCTGCGCCTCTCGATGCCGACGATTTCTCAGCACCTTTCGATCTTGCGTGACGCCGATCTCGTGCTCGATAACAAGCAGGGCAGGTGGGTTGAGTACTCCATACATCCGCAACTGATGGATGGCAAATCGCTACCCTCGGTCATCTATAAAGAGCTCAAAGACTTTTTTGACGGCGACGAGACACTTAATTTAGATTTTGATTTTTTGGATACTATCAATAGCCGAACCGGACAGGTGGGGCCTTAACAGGTTCCTTTCAGGAACCTGTTAAGGCTTTAGATTTCTGTCAGAAATTTGCCCATAAAGGTTGAATAGACTTCGACGTCTGCGTAGGCGCAGGTTTCGCGAATCGAGTGCATCGCCAGCATCGCAATGCCCGCATCGATCGTCGGCATACCGAGCTTTGCGCTGACCGTGGGGCCGATCGTGCTGCCGCATGGCAGGTCATTGCGGTGCGTGTATGTCTGGTGGGGCAAATTGTGCCGTTTGCAGATGTCATAGAATACGGCCTGCGTCGCCGCTGAACTCGCGTAACGCCGGTTCTGGTTGACCTTCAGCGTGACGCCGCCACCCAAACGCGGGCGGTTCTGTGCGTCGTGTTTGTCTGCATAATTAGGATGCACCCCGTGCGCCATATCGGCAGACAAAAAAAGGCTCTTCGCCAATACCGCGTGGTATTCGGCGTCGCTGAGGCGAAGCCGGCTCTTTATCGCGAGCAGCAGCTTTTCGGTGAGCGCCGTTTCGGCGCCGCTTTCAGAATTGCTGCCAATCTCTTCGTGATCGTAAAGAGCGACAATCTGAATGGAGTTTTCCGGTTTGTTTTCGATAAGGGCTGTCAGCGCTGCGTAACAGCTGACGAGATTGTCGAGCCTCGCCGAAGCGAGGTATTCGTTTTGGGTTCCCGTGCGTTGCGCTTTTTGCACGTCGTAGAGCGAAAGGTCGTAGCTCAAAATGTCGGTTTCAGCAATACCGGCTTCAGCTGCAATGTATTGGCGCAGCGTTTTTGAGTTCAATTCGCCTGAAATTAAGGCATTGGTTTCAGTCTGTTTGTTGGGTGCAAAACCTTCTTCGCTGATTGCTCTTTGCAGATGAATCGCCAGCGACGGCACGCTTGCGATTGCGCGGTTTATGCGCACAAGTTTCATGCTGATGCCATTACGATCGCGAAAATAGACTTCGCCGGCGATACCGAGATCGCGGTCGAACCACGTATACAGCAGCGCACCGCCATAAACTTCGGTCGCGACGAGCCGCATGCCCTCGCGTATAAAATCGGCGTTGGGTTTTAGTCTCAAGTGCGGCGAATCGGTATGCGCCCCGACAATACGAAACGCGAGATTATCGTTTTTTTTGTCTTCGGGTAACGAGACTGCATAGACCATGCCCGGCTGCGGCCGCACAAAAAAGCGGCGCGCCTCGGTTGCAGCCGCATCGGCAGCCGGTATGAAGCCCGCCTGCGTGAGCAGCTGCGTTGCGGTTTCGGCCGCCCAGGCGGGTGAGGGTGAGCTATCCAGAAAATCGGGCAGTGTCATATCACAGGCATAATCGTGATTTGCGAGGTGTCGCAAATCACGATTATGCCCCATGCCATGGATGTTTGACAAACGCGAATACGACGCCCCCCAGAGAATGAAAGCCCTGCTTGCAGGCAAAGAAATCGTTCAAACCCCCGGCGCGCATGACGTGCTGACGGGCCTCATGGCGAAGCAGCTGGGCTTCAAGGCGCTCTATATCTCAGGCGCGGCATTTTCTGCCTCGCGCGGTATGCCCGACATCGGCTACTTTACGGTTACCGAACTCGCAGAATATGTGCGCGGTCTCTATCAGGCAACCAACCTGCCGATTCTCGTCGATGTCGACACCGGTTTCGGCGAAGTCGTGCACATTCCGCGTATGGTGCTCGAGATCGAAGGTGCGGGTGCGGCGATGGTGCAGATGGAAGACCAGAAGCTGCCCAAGAAGTGCGGGCATCTTGAGGGCAAAGAGCTCGTGACAGGCGACGAAATGTGCCGCAAGATCGAAGCGTTTGCGAAAACGCGCAACAAGATGATGCTGCTCGCGCGCACCGACGCGCATGCGATGTACGGCATCGAAGAAGCGATCAA
>JAKQXK010000380.1 GCA_029561505.1 Spirochaetota bacterium
TATGGGTTCTTCAGCGCATTGCCATGGTTTTTTACCGATACTTCGGCAAAATCTTCTTCTTTTGCGCCGAAAGCATGCATATACGCGCGCGCCTGCATAGCGGCGGATGTCAGATTGTCGAGGCCGAGCGGGCGGGTGAAGATCGGCTCGAACATGCCGTTCGTAATTAGGTTTGTGTCGCTTTCAGAGCCTTTGCTGTGCGCGACGACGAGCGTGTTCTTATATGAACCCGAAAGAATGCGCGTGAGGGCATAGTGCGCGCCAAAGGTGCCGTCGCCTTCGACGGTCGATACGTTTTTCTCGTACGCACCGCAGGCGTCTTGCACCGCCATCGAAGAAATCGTGCGGCCATCCCAGAAGTCGTTTGAGACGGTGACGACGTTGTCGATGTCTTTGATCTCGATGCCCGCGTCGGCGAGCGCCGCGGTGGTCACTTCGTAGACCATTTCGGCGAAGTTCTGTTTTGCGTTGCGGCGTAGCTGTTTAGTCTGAGCAACTCCGATTATTGATGTTTTTTCCATAAGTAGTTACCCTATTGCTTATTTTCGCCCGTAGGGCGAAAATAAGCAATATCCAAAATGTGGCCCTCTCGCGTTTCTTTGAAGACCGGCTCAACACGCAGGCCGATTTTGACGTCTTTGAAATCCACCTCGCCCAAGAGGTGTGGCAGCTGCTGCGTCGCCCCGTCGAGCTGAATAAGCGCATAGATGCGGGGCGCGTCAGGCAATGCTGCGCGCGAGTCATAGCTACGCTCAGTAAATGTCGTAACGGTGCCGGTTCCTGATAGCTCGAGCCATTCTGTGATTGGTTCGAGCGAATAGGGTGAGTTGAGTTTTGGCGGGCAGAACACCTGCCCGGTCTTCGGGCATTTGTTCGCGAGCAGCTTCTTGTCGTCGCGCAGCGCGCGTAAGAAACGCGAGCCTGTATCGCCGACCGACCAGGTGTAAGGCACCTTGATTTTGCTTTCGTGGACAAGATACTTTACATCTGTTCGCCAATCGCTCATGGCGGGTAGGCTCGAAAACAGCGGACAGTCTGCAAAACAAAAAGGTGGCGCTGAAATGATGTGCGTCAATTCGCACCCGATCGCAAAACGCGAGTCGCTTTACGCCGCCATCCGGTTCATCAAAGGGGTCAGTATACAGCCACAGCCGCGGGGATAATCATGAAACCAAAATTGACCAAATCGGTACCGATCTTTATTTTTATGGCGATGGCCACATCCTCGGGGCTGCCGGCGCAAAAGCCACGCAAGGGGCCCCTGAAACCGCAACCTACTGTCGTCGCGCCGGCGTCGGTAGCCGAACCGTTGAAAACCACAACAGGTGAGGCGCCGAATAGCACAACAACCAGCGCACCACCGGTTGCAGCCAAGTGGTACGACAGTGTCAAGATTACGGGCATGGTGCGCGTACGCCCTGAAATTAAAGAGAACTTTGCTTTTGATGCTGACCGGCGGTACAATTTTGTCGGGCAAAAAGTCTGGCTGAGCGCAGAGAAAGAATTCGATGACAAAACAAAACTCGTGATCACGCTGCAAGATGCGCGCGTCTGGGGTGGTCAGAACCCAACGATTACCGACACAGGCAGCGAACAGCAGGCGACGGATATACGCGAAGCCTACGTGCAGATGAAAGGTTTCTTCTTTACCCCGTTCGAATTGAAGCTCGGCCGCCAGAAGCTCGAATATGGCGAACAGATGCTCGTGGGCTCACTCGACTGGGCAAACGTCGGGCGCTCATTTGATGGCATGAAGCTGACGTGGGACAAAGGCATCAACAACCTGCAGGTGTTCAGCACGGTGATTCAAGAATCGAATTCAAACGACCTGAATAACCCCGTTGCCGGCGCAAATAAGCACACGTCGGGAATGTATTTCAGCGGCATCTGGAACTCGATCAAATTTCACCGCGCGTTCATGGTAGACGTGTTTGGCTTTGCGCGCAACCAGGATATGGACGGCCATTCGAACCAGCTCTATACCGGCGGCATGCGCTTCAGCAACCGCACCGATGCGGGCAATAAAACCCCTAAAGACATGATCATCGACTATTCGATCGAAGGCGCCTACCAGGGCGGGCAGCGTCTTGGCAAACAGATCGAGGCATATGGCGCTGTGGGTTTTATTGGTCTGAACTTCGATCTGGGGGTCAAAATGCGCATCGGCGGGCAGGGCGCGTATTCAAGCGGCGGAGATCCGAATGGTGCAAAATATCAGACATTCGATTCGCTTTACCCGACACCACACTACCAGTTCGGCCAGGCCGATATGACGAGCTGGCGCAATCTTTCAGGGGCCGGCGCCGACTATACGATCTGGTTCACCCCGGACCTCAGCCTCAAAATTGAATACTGGTATGCAATGCGCACGAGCACAGACGACTACTGGTATGCAGTTCTCGGCGCTGCCAACGATACCACCACGATTGCATCGCTTGGCGGCGAAAAAGCGCTCTATCAAGAAGCTGGGCTGCTCTTCAACTATAAGCCGCGCGACTATCTGATGTTCCAG
>JAKQXK010000403.1 GCA_029561505.1 Spirochaetota bacterium
GCCTCAAACGAAAACTCGGGCTTGCTGACGATGCTGCGTACCTGAATACGAAACGTCGCCATAAAGGCCTCGGCGAGCGTCATGTTAAGGCTCTGCAAATATTCAGGCCGCATCAATTCGCGAAAAAACAGAATAATCATGTGAGCGAGAATCGACGGGTTAACCTTGTGAACATAACCGCTGTCAATGCCTTCTTGAAAGAAGACATGCAGCTCGTCTTCGTAAATCGCGTACGTCGCGCGAATTTTCTCCCACAGATGGGGTAAGTTTGTGCGCAGGTCGGCCAGCAACAGAAAGCCAATGCCACCAATTTCGTGCAAGATAGCAGCAAAGGTCAGCAGATATCTTTCTTCATAGGGTAATGCCTTGTTATGCAAAAAAAACCGGGAAGAGAGTATTTTATCCACCAGGTGATCGATAAAAATTTCGAAAAGTTCGTCGCGTGAGCGAAAGTGTCTGTAGAATGTTGCTTTGCTGATCTGCAGGTAGTGCACGATTGAATCCATGCTGTGAACACTCATGCCGTGTTCGATGAAGTGCGGCAGAAGCTGCGACAGGTATTCGCTGCGTACTTTTGGGTCGAGCTCGCGCTCTTTGTCGAGTGGCTGGCGCCCCATTATTGCCTGACCTGCAACCCTTCGCCGAGCGCCCGGCGATAGAGCAAAATCGCGGGTACGACTGCTACAACGAAACTTACGGCCATGAGCACGGCTACGAAGACCAGCTCGCCCTGTGTAAGGGGTAAAACACCAATACCCACTGAAAAAGCCCTGAGCAGAACATTCTTGAACGCGAGAGAAACGAGGCCAATCAGCGCGTATCCGGCGGCGATACCCGCGGTGGTCAGAATAACACTCTCGGCGATCAGCAGCGACGCAATGCGCTGCGGCGAAGCCCCGAGCGCGCGCAAAATAGCCATCTCGCGGTAGCGCTCGGCGAGCGACGCATAGAGTGCAATAAAAAGCCCGCAAAGGGCGGTGAGCATCACCATAACCGAAACGAGCTTTAAGATGCTTTCGGCATAACCCATGATGTTCCAGATTTCACTCAGCACGACGCCGGGCAGAATCGCGGTCAGGGGCTCGGCTGCATCTTCGTTGATCTGCCGCATGAGGGGCAAAATATCCACCGGCTGCTTCACACCTATCAGAAAACTCGTGATCTTGTCGATTTTTATTGGCTTATGGCCGCCCTGCGTTGTCTCGCCTGTGTGAGCCACACGGTCAGAGTCGGTGCTGCCATCTTCGTGCTCTTCGGCGTCGTGCATCTGTTCTATGCTTGCCAGCGAAACATAAATACCTTTGTCGAGAGGAGTTCCCGTCGCTTCGAGAACTCCCTCGACCACAAACGGGCTCGCGTCATGATCATGAATACCCTGCACATCGCTAATACCATGCGTCATGACGAACCGGGCGCCGACCTGATAGCCAAGTTCACGCGCAGCGGTGCTGCCAAGAACTGCACGCATGCGCGCAAGGCTGAACGAACCGTCGGCGAGTCGCAATGACTGCTGATTGCGGTAACGGAAATATTTCATAAATTCGGGGCTTGTGCCGACGACGCGAAAGCCTTTATGGCTGTCGCCGATAGACAGAGGCAGAGCCCATGCGACAGAAAGATTCTTTTTGTATTTCAGATAACTCGCATAAGAGACATTGCTGGTCGGCGAACCTATATGAAACAGCGAAAACAGCAGCAGCGGAATCTGTCCCGAACGGGCCCCGGCAATGATATGCGTGCCGCTGACGGTCTGCGAAAAACCGACACGTGCCCCTTCGCGCAATTTTTCAACCGACGCGAACAAAAAAACACTGAGCGCCACGCTGAGCGCTGTCAGCACAGCAATCGCCAGGCGGTTTTTAAGTGATTTGAATACGAGCGACAACACCTATTGCCCCCTGCCCTTTTTATTTTTCGCCACAGGCTTTAGCGCCCTGTTAATCTGCGCGAGGTCAATGAACTGGTCAAACCGCTTTTTGTAACGCAGATCGTGCGATACAACGACAATGGTCGTGCGGTTGAGTTCAGCTTCTTTAAAAAGCAGATCAAGAAACAACCGGGCATTACGATCATCAAGTGCAGACGTCGGTTCGTCAGCAAGCACAATATCAGCGCCAGCGGCGAGCGCGCGCGCGGCGGCGACACGCTGCTGCTGGCCGTGGCTGAGATTCGCCGCCGGCGCAGATGCCAACTCAGCAATCTGCAGGTGCTGCATCATTGCCGCGATGCGTGCGCGATCGACCACCTTGCGAGCGAGTCGGGGCGCGAGTTCAATGTTCTCTGTCACGTTGAGGTAAGGTATCAGATTAAATTGCTGAAAAATCACACCGAGGTGCGCGGCCCGAAAACGGTCGCGCGCCGAGGCCCGAAGCCCGGCCAGCGAAGTGCCTACAACTTCGATCTTGCCGTCAAAGCCCGTGAGCACACCACCAATGAGATTCATGAGCGTGCTCTTGCCGCAGCCGCTGTCACCTGAGATTAAGGTGTGGCTGCCGCGCGCAATGGTGAGTTTACTGATGTCGAGCACCGGTTTCGCGCCATAGCCAAAACGCAAAGCGTCAATGCTGATTGCTGATGGTGACGCGCTTGATTTCATTTTCCCGTATACGGTTTTACCGATTCGCCTGCGACCTGAAATGAGACGACTCCGAACTGTGAGCGAATGGATTTGACTTTGAGTTCACCTGCCAGCACAACGGGAACTCCCCAGGTTACCGGGGCTTTCTTTTTGCCTTTCATAACGACGTAAATCATCTGGTTTGCCGGGGGCGGCGGCACGTGTATGCATGCTTGGGGGTCGGGCACGAGCAAGAATCGCCCTACTGATTCATAGTCCATGTCGTCGAGCGGCACCATAAAACCCGGTATACGAATCGCCTTGCCGTTGAGCTTCGTCAGCATTTCAGACATTTTTCCCGATTTGAGGTTGTAACCGCGCAGTGTTTTCCAGCTGATTTCGGTGCTATCACCTGCTGGCGGCTGTGCATTGCCTGTAAGCGTCGCCGGCGAAAGAATCAAAACAATTGCGAAAAGAATCTGAGAGCGTAAG
>JAKQXK010000414.1 GCA_029561505.1 Spirochaetota bacterium
CCGCACGCTCAAACCCGCGGCGACGTACACCCTCGCGCCAGAGATCAAAGATGAAACCATTCTACCGTTTAAGAATGGCGCGGGGCGTCTGAGCATACCCGCGATGTCGCGCTACAAAAAACCCGAAGACGCGCTTGCGGCGCTCGAGAAACAACGCCTGACAATCAGCGCAGCTCTCAAGGGCTTTGAGAATCTCAGCGAATCGCGCAACGTCGGTGACCTGATACGCGGGCCAAATGGTGAGCTGCTCGGCGACGCAGAGCTCAAACTGGTGATGAAAGGCAAAGATGGCGGCGACGTTCAAGTGGTGCCGACAAAGGGCCCCGGTGGTCTCGAGGCCATCGTCTATTTTTCGACGAATGTGGCAAACCGCCTCAACAACGAAAAAGCGTCTGGCCTCAAGAATGTCGCCGAGCTGTGGAATAAACAACCACATAAATATGTTTATGTCTATGGGCACGCAGACAGCCGCGGCGGGCCAGCATACAACATGAAACTTTCGCGCTCGCGGGCCGCGTTTGTTAAGAAGCGCCTTGAGCAATATGGCGTACCCGCAGAAATGATCATCACAAAGGCCTTTGGCGCGACCCGGCCAGCAAGCAAAGACGAAAGTACGGTTGAAGGGCGACGCAAGAACCGCCGGGCCGAGATCTATTTTGACGCGAGCAAAGACAAGAACGACGGCGGTGAGATAGTCGCACCCGAGCCGACCGAAAAACCTGCGAAACCAGAAAAAAAGCCTGCGACCAAGAAACCGGCCAAAACGGTGAAGAAGCCAGCTAAAAAACCAGCCAAGAAGAAGCCCCTGCCGCCCGAAGAGGTCGAACCTTCGGCAAAACCCAAGGCCGATACTGAAGATGAAACCGATGCCAAGGACGACAAAACAGTGCCAGGGGCCGAAACCGGAGTGATTGAACCCGGTAAACCGGCGCAACCGGCAAAACCCGTGGCCGAACCCGTGAAGCCCGATGCTTCGACCCCGGGCGCTATTCCGAACACTGAGATTCGCATCAAGTAAAGGCAGAGCCGGCCATGACAACCCATAACGAAGCCGGCGAACGCAGGCAACGCGGCGACCGCACCGGTGAGCCCGCGGTGCACGAACTGGTTCAAGAAGACTTCTCTCTCGTGACGCAGCACATGGTCATGTCAGAACACCTGAACCCAAACCACCACATTTTTGGCGGCCAGTTGCTCGCCTGGCTTGATACCGACGTCTACCTGCACTGCACGAACCGGCTGCGTTACAAATCGATGGTGACAGTCAGCATGAATAATGTTTACTTTAAAGCACCCGGTTATCTCGGCGATATTATACAGATCTACGCGCGCATCAAAGACGTGAGGCGCAGCAGCGTTACCGCCGAGGGCAAGGCCGTCGCATACGACCCTGAGAAACAGACTTCACGCGAGATAATCGCATGTGAAGTGACGTACGTCGCGGTGGGTGCAAATGGTCGGCCGGTCAGAATATTTGAGCGTTAATTCACATCGCAGCGCATGCGCTGCGATGTGAATTAA
>JAKQXK010000426.1 GCA_029561505.1 Spirochaetota bacterium
AGCGGGCCCAGAATATCGGGGTCGATCAGCTGTATTAAGAAGAAAATTTCTTCGAGTTTACCGCGAAACGGCGTCGCCGAGAGCAGCAAGAAGCCTTCAACAGCAGCACTCATCGCATTGGCAAAGTGCCATGCCTGTGTCACCGTATTCGCGTCACGCCTCAGGCGGTGCGCTTCGTCAAAAACCACCAGATCGAAATTTGCGTTCAGAAACTGGTCGAGATACCGTTCGTCTTTCGCGAGGTCGATCGACACCAGAAACTGGTTACCGTTCTGCAGCGCCGCCGGCTTTCGCATCGCATCGCCGTTTAGAATTACAAACTCTTCGGCAAATTTGGTGCGCAACTCTTGCTGCCACTGCGCCATGAGCGGTGAAGGCACCACGATCAGAATTTTTCGGTAACCGTGCTTTAGCTTCAGCTCTTTGAGAATCAGCCCGGCTTCAATCGTCTTGCCAAGCCCCACTTCGTCGGCGATCAGAAACCGCGGCCGCGACGCCGACACAACCTTCAGCGCGGCCTCAACCTGGTGTGGCAGCAGCATCGTGCGCGAAGATGAAAATACCGCCAGCGGGTCGCGGTAATAACGCTGCATCAGCGCCCACAGCCGCGTAAAATAACCGGTGAGCGCAGCTTCGGCAGCTGCGGGTTCGGCCGGCATAGCCGGCATGCGGATAGAGACCTGAAGCTCTTCGCTGCCGCCCGTAAGCGTATGCAGCACCGTGCCCTTCTGGTCGAAGGCCTCAGGACTCATGTCAAAGTTGAGTTTTCCCTGCATCACGAAGAGACATAATACGGCCCCGTTTTGTAACGTAAAGGGTTACTGGCCCCGACGGGCAAAAAAACGCAGAAAAGTGGGATATCCCCCTTTCTGAAAAAACTATACACCTCAATATAGTTTTTTAGTAGACACGACAACTCTATTTAATTAACGATCTTTTTATCCTGTGTTTTTGGCGCCAGACGCCGTTAGGAGGAAAAAATGGAAGTAAAAAAAATCGCGGTCAATGAGACCGCTCAAAGAGTGAACGAGAAAACTGAGCAATACCTCAATACACTCGTGCGCGCATACGATCAGGTGCTCGGCACCCTTCACCTCGGTGGCCGCAAGGCCGATTACGACGACACGAACTATGAATTTGTCGGCGGCGCCAACGACGAACTGCGCAAGAAGCACTACGACAAAAGCCTGCGCCTGCTGTGGAAAGCCGAACAACACGCTTCATGGTCGAGTTTTCACGACCTCAGCCGTGACGAAGAAATGCTCATGAAAATGGCTGACGACGCGCTGAACGAAAGCGAAAAACGTGAAGTCGAACGCATCAAAACCGCCGAATTTAAGGCCCTGCTCGACCGCGAATACACCCCTGCGCAGAAACAGGCAATCGTGAATATTCTTTCACTGATCGGCCATGGCGAAGCCTATGCATGGCTCGTTTCAAACGAAGTGCTGCGCGACGTCAAAAGCACCGGTGCAAAAGCGGCGCTCACCATGCAGGTTCTCGAAGAAGCGAAGCACTTTGTCGTGCTGCGCGAGCTCATCATGGCGTTTGGCATGGAGATTCCCCGTTTACCAGTCTACGAATATGTGATGCTCGAAGGCACCCTCAAGGCGAAAGGTCTTGAAAAATTCTTCGGCATGAACGTGCTCGTCGAAGGTATTGCACTCAGCATCTTCGGCGCACTCAGCAAATACCCGGGTCTTGAAGTTTTGCAGATGTTTCACCTCGACGAATCACGCCACTGCGCTCTGCCAACCAACTACCTGAAAACGCAGCCGCTCACCTGGTGGGAGAAGAATAACCCCGCTTCAATGGTGAAACGCTTCATGATGGTTCTGCCCGCGATTCCACTGGCGATGAAGATGGAAAAAGACTTCGCAGAACTCGGCATCGACGTTTTCGAATTCGGCGGTTCGCTGGTGCGCAAGGTGATCAACCTCGCCTACCGCGTCGGTTTTCATCTGCCGCTGCCACAAGAAAACATGAAAGCGTTCGTGAACTATATGTTCAACGCCTACTGTTCGGCGACGCGCGAAGGCCACAACTTTCGTGAGTTTCTCGACGCCGAATCGACGCTGGGTGAGGCCGAACTCGCCGTCGAGCGCGAAGTTTTCGGCATCGCCAGCTAAGGGTTAATCTTCGTATTAACTTTCTGATGCTTCAGATGCCGCTTCAGCATCAGGTGGCGCGCCAGCGAGGGAAAATGCCTCGCGACAAACGCCACAGTGCGGTTCATAAAGCCCGGTGCGTGCTCGCGCCGGGTTGATTCAATCAACTTCAAGAGTTCAGCTGCCACTTTTTCGGGCGGCATGCGCGAAACGTCAGAGCGCGGCGAATTGCCATCGGTAACGGTGTTGGCATGAAACCGGGTTTCGATACCTGCGGGGCGCAGAATCTGTATGCGAATCGGGCTCTTCTCTGCCTTTAACTCAAGCTCCCATGCGCCGACGAAAAGTTCTGCTGCGGCCTTGCTCGCTGCATAGACACTGCGCGCTGGCATCGCAAAGTATTGCATAAGGCTCGAAACCAGCACGAACCTGGGTGCCGCCGAATTTTCGAGCAATGCGCGCGTCGCCTGGGCCAGGTGAATTACCGACAGCGCGTTGACGCGCAGCGTTTCGGCGGCG